>CAJUHQ010000153.1 GCA_910586095.1 uncultured Lachnospiraceae bacterium
CTAAACGCCCACTTTCATTTATGGTGGTGCAGTTATGGCTGCATGGGCGTTTAGTTACTATTCAGCCATACCCATTCATAAGTTGTCGGATTGTATAGTAAACTCACATCATACTCAATCTGCCATTTGACGGGCCGCATGGCCATCCATACTATGAAAGTTGTTCTTTACTTTCATATAAATTTGCATCATACAATTTCTGAAATGCCATATATCATTTCAGGCCGCATGGCCATCCATACTATGAAAGTTGTTTTTTACTTTCATATAAATTTGCATCATACAATTTCTGAATACCATATATCATTTCAGGCCGCATGGCCATCCATACTATGAAAGTTGTTCTTTACTTTCATAGGAAACAACATTCACATCACCTCTATTGTCCTACTGAACACTTTCTCCAATTTGCTATACAAAACACAACAAACCCAATAAGCATTATTAGATAAAAACTAATTCCTCTTGTGATACACATGGATGCTATCAGATATTGTTTTGTAAAAATACTGCCAAAAACACTTTTATACATCGCCTCTGTAATTCCTTGTGCTCCTGGAATGGGCAGCATATCCACCGCAATATATACACATGCCTGTATCAAAACAATATCTAGCAGCGCTGTACCTGAAAGCCCCAGTCCGCGATACACAACATAAGCCAACACAAACACACAAAAACGCTGCAAAAATGTACCCATCATTATTGTTCCTATCAAGCGTTTATGTTGTTGCAAAAAACAAACTGTTGTTTGATACCCTGTCAGGAACTGTTCCACCCTGTTTCTTCTAGAATCTGTCTCCTTCCAAAAGTGCAATTGTATCAATATCTTTTCTACCTTGTCAAAGCACGCTCTAATCACCCCAGGTGAAAACATGACTAACAGCAAAATAACCACCAATGCACTGTTTAAAAAGAGTCCTAAAAAATACAACCCATAATAATTTCCTAGATATTCTCGAAGTGGTTTACGCCAAAACACTACCACTCCTACTCCTATTAGAACAAGTACTAACTTAAAAACAGCCGCTACTGTCATCAAAACAACAGAGGAAGCAGCAAGTGTATTTCCGTCCCTTTTCATAAAATAAAGCTGCATAGGCTGCCCTCCTGTTGCAGAAGGAGTGATTCCCGAAAAGAAAAAGCCAATAAATGAATAGGAAATACAGCGTAACATTGTCGTCTGCTCTCCAATCCCTCTAAGCAGATACCAAATCATACAGCCCTCTGCTGCTACAAAGGATATCGCTAGCAAAACAGCTGCGACTAAATAATGTTCTTCCATCTGTCCAATAGCACCTACCATCTGTGCAAAGTCCTGCCCCCGAAAAACACTCCAAAAAGTTAATAACATAATGACAATAAAAATACCACTATGAATAAGTAGCTTGCGAATATCTTTTTCACTCATAAGTACAATCTATCCTTTTTATGTAACTTTTTAACTTAATTTATATTTTATATGTAACATCATCTATTATAATTGTTTCATTTTTCAAAATTCTTCATTAATTCTTACAACTTTCTTTTTTTTCTTATAAAAATCTTTAAAAGTTCACTTTCTAACTATACATACACCTTGTTTTGGACTTTTGTCTTCCTATTTAACTTTTTGGAAAAGTGTTCTCAGTGCATAAATCTAAAAATATAATGTATATTTATAGAAAACCATATAATCTGCAACAATGTAGTGGCTCTATAAACTGATATTTATTCATATGACAAAATGTGTGTAATCTCATTTGGAATATTTTCTAATGAAGTTTTCAAAAATTTAGGCACAAGATCAATATGTTTCAGTCTTTCCATAGGTATCCAATACAAATGTTCATGATTTTGATCTGTACTGACACCACTGACTATCTTTATGTCTGCTTCTTTCATTAAATAGAAAAAAACAATTTCCCGATGAGAAGCACTGCCAACGCTGAAAAAACGCTCCTCAATAAATACTAACCTGTCAATTTCAAAATGATAACCCGTTTCCTCATAACATTCCCTAATAACCGCACTTTCCGAAGTTTCATTTTCCTGTATTCCTCCGCCGACAGTATAAAAACAATGATGATAATCACTTTTTACAAGCAAAGCACGATCATTTTTAAAGATCAAAGCCGCTGACCGCAAGGAAAATTTCATATTCGGGTTTTCATATCCGATGTCCATATATACTCCTTTACAAATTCCCGATCTATATACTGAATCATAAATTCTTTACTGCCATTTGCAATATATTTATAAGTCATTTTCCAATAGATACACAATTCCAAAAAGGGAGATTCAAAATTATTTTGATACATATACTGTGCAAGTCTTTTTCATGTAGGGTTTCCACTCTTTTATCATAATCACACAACAACATAATTTTACCTATATTTATGACTGACGCAATAATAGTTCAACCATAAAATGGTTGAACTATTATCAGTACACTTTCGCTCTCTACATACTAATCCCCCATGCCGCCTTTGGCGGCTCAAATAGAAATGAAAAACGCTGTCTTTTGCGTTTTTCCTGTGTGAAAAAAGTCTGCTATGCAAACTTTTTTCACACTACACTTCTGTGTTGCTCTACTAACTATTTCTCTGTGCTTCATCAATTACTGTATGTACCAATTGCCATGCGATACTTCCCTCGCGAAGTTGATCGGTTGCCTCTGCAAAAGAAAACCACTGTGCCGAATCGACTTCCTTTGACAAAACCAACTCTTTCTTTTTAACCACTGCGCGATACCCTAACATAAGCATATCTTTTTTTAGATACGGATAACTTTTTACGTACTTTATAGATTCTACGTGCAGACCAATCTCTTCTTCTATCTCACGAATCACTGTTTCTTCTGCACTTTCTCCCACTTTCATAACCCCTGCAACACATACATAACTCTCTGTAGAAACATAATTTTGTCGTAACAGCACTATTTCATTTTGTTCATTCACCACTGCACAGATCACACAGGTAGTAAAGAAATCCCACAAAGGAATCTGACAATTGTCACAATAGGCAATCACACCCTCGTCACCAATTTCTTTTTCGATTGCTTTCTGCCCACAATGCGGACAATATACAAACTTCATTCCTATACCTCCTATGAATTTGGTCATAGATTGTGAGAAAAGAACATACGTAAAAATCTCCTTTAGATTTTACTGTTATTCAATCATTGTATGTAAAATCTTTATTCAACAAACATATACAGTTCAATTTTAGTATGTATACGAAATTCTCTCTTTTTATAACTCAAGACTAGACATACGAATAGAAAAATCTGTGTAAAGTCCTGTTGGAATATCCTCTGTAAAGCCATATTCATGCAATCTGTCATGGAAGAAATCATATACCATAACTCGAGTCTTATCTGCATCCACAATCCAATATTCACGTACACCCGCCGAGCGATATTTGAACAATTTTGTCGTATAGTCTGTTCTTCTGCTTTCTGTTGATACCACCTCAATAATCCAATCTGGTGCACCATTACATCCCTTTTCATCTAGCTTATTTTCATCACAGATCACACAGATATCAGGCTCTACATATGTTTTATCGTCCGCATCAATAAACACGCCAAAAGGAGCAATATCAACCTCACCTTTTCCATTGTTTTTCCTGATATGCTCTCTAATTGTAGCAAAAAGTTCCCCGACAATTCGTTGATGACTTCTAGTGGATGCTGCCATATAGTAAACCTTACCATCAATCAGCTCTGCTCTTTGTCCATCTGGAAGATTATATACATCGTTTACTGTATAAGTGTTTAATTCTGTTAGTGCCATTATATCTCTCCTTATCTAATGCTTTATATTGCTTATTCATGACATAGATAATTAGATCTCACTCTGGTTCATATTCGATCTGAATATCATAAGATCTTCATTATCATTGTCATACTGTTTTGATTATACCTTATTTTTTCACAAAATAAAACCCCAAAGGACAAATCCTTTGAGGTTTTACAAGTTTTATATGTATTTCTACAAAATTTTCTATTGATTAGTTCTTTGCTGCTACTGCTGCTTTAATCTGCTCTGTGAGTGCAGGTACAATTTTGTTCAAATCACCTACAATACCATAATCTGCCACATCAAAAATAGGCGCTGTCTCATCCTTATTGATTGCAACAATAATATCTGATTCTTCCATTCCTGCCAAATGCTGTATTGCACCAGAAATACCAATTGCAAAATATACGTTTGGACGAACAGTCTTGCCAGTCTGGCCTACCTGCAAATCCTTGCTCTTCCAGCCTGCATCCACAACTGCACGTGAACAACTTACTGTACCACCAATAGCTTGTGCTAAATCCTCCAAAATCTTAAAGTTCTCAGGACTTCCTACACCACGGCCTCCAGATACCAAAATCTTTGCATCCATAATATCTACTGTATCTGTCAGATTCTTTACAATATTTACGATCTCAACATACTTGTTATTTGGTGTGAATCCAGGATTAAACTCTTCGATAACCGCCTTAGCGCCCTCTTTCTTTTCAAGCTTCTGCATAACACCAGGACGTACAGTAGCCATCTGAGGACGAAAATCTGGACAAGCAATCGTAGCGATTGTATTGCCACCAAATGCAGGACGTGTCATAAGAAGCTGATTGTGCTTCTGCTCCTTACCAGGTATTGGATTGATTGGGAAATCACCGATCTCAAGTGATGTACAGTCAGCTGTAAGTCCTGTGTGAACTCTAGCTGAAACTCTAGGTCCCAGATCACGGCCAATTGCTGTTGCTCCTACTAATAAAATCTCTGGCTTGTACTGATTGATAACAGAAGACAATGCATGCGCATAAGGCTCTGTTCTATACTCTTTTAACTCAGGATCATCCACTACAATAACCTTGTCTGCACCATAAGCAGCAAGCTCATCTGCCAGTCCCTTTACATCGCTACCAACCAAAACCGCTGTTACGCTCTCGCCCAACTTCTCTGCAAGTCTTTTGCCTTCGCCAATCAGTTCTAGAGCGATTCCGCTGATTTTGTTATCTACTTGCTGTGCGAAGACAAACACACCTTTATATTCTTCTAAATTCATGATAAACCTCCATTTTGATTTGAGAATAACGATCTATCCTGCTCTGCCTGTCATTAGTCAGGCCGCATGGTATTCTATACGATAAAAGCACTGATTCCTTTTATCGTATAGAGGCAATTGTATCATTAGATAACATGTTTCTCTTTCAACTTGTTCATAATGTATTCTACAGACTCAGAAGGATCTAAAGTGACTTTCTCACCTTTTCCCTTACGAACCTTATCAGATGCCTTTGCGATCTGAGTAGGCGATCCCTTCAAGCCAAGATTGGAATCTTCTACATCCTTCAAATCAGCTCTACCCCATGTAGTAATCTCTGCCTTGTATGCATCAAAGATTCCACCAGGAGTCATGTAACGTGGCTCATTCAGTTCAGCGAGCGCTGTAATCAAGCAAGGCATTTTTGCCTTAAGTACATGATATCTATCATCATACTGACGCTCTACAATCACGCTATCCCCGTCAATCTCAATCTTTTGAGCATAAGAAATAACAGGAATTCCCAGATGTTCTGAAATCTGTGGTCCCACTTGTGCTGTATCTCCATCAATCGCCTGACGGCCTGTGATAATGAGATCATACTCAAGATTTCTAAGAGCTCCTGCAAGAGTCTGAGAGGTAGCCCATGTATCTGCTCCGCCTAATACTCTATCTGTTACAAGTATTCCCTTGTCTGCTCCCATAGCAATTGCCTCACGAAGCACTTCTTCTGCTTTTGGCAGCCCCATTGTAACTACTGTTACCTCTGCACCATACTGATCCTTTAATCTCAACGCTGCCTCAAGCCCTGCTTTGTCATCAGGGTTCATGATTGTCAGCATAGCTGCTCTATCAAGTGTACCATCAGGATTGAACTTTACGCCGCCCTTTGTATCAGGTACCTGTTTTACACATACTACAACTTTCATGTTCATTCTCCTTATATTTTTATTTCGTCCATAATTTCTATTTCAAAATCATTATGGGGAGAAACCGTTTCACACTACTTTGTTTTCCCCTAGAACTGTTACATCTTTATTTTAAGAGATTCGCAGAGATAACCATTCTCTGAACCTCGCTGGTTCCTTCATAAATCTCTGTAATCTTAGCATCGCGCATCATACGCTCTACTTCATACTCTCTAGTGTAACCATATCCACCATGCAACTGAACAGCCTTTGTAGTTACTTCCATAGCCATCTCCGCAGCATATAATTTTGCCATAGCTGCCTCTACATTATAAGAAGTCTTGTGATCCTTTGTATACTGATCCTTCGTGCATGCTGCTTTGTATACCATAAACTGTGCTGCCTGAGCCTTAGTAGCCATATCAGCAAGTTGGAACTGTGTATTTTGGAAAGCGCCAATAGCACGTCCAAACTGTTTTCTCTCCTGAACATATGCAACGGTTCTCTCTAAAGCACCTTCGCCAATACCCAATGCCTGTGCAGCGATTCCGATACGGCCGCCGTCAAGAGTATGCATAGCAATACCAAATCCTTTGCCTTGCTGTCCTAACATATTTCCCTTTGGAATACGGCAATCTGTAAAAATCAACTCATATGTAGAAGAACCGCGGATACCCATTTTCTTCTCTTTTGTTCCAAATGAAAAACCAGGCGTTCCTTTCTCTACAATAAATGCTGAGATCTCTTTTGTCATTCTGCCACGCTTTTCAATCATGCCTGTGATTGCAAAAATAACGTATACATCTGCTTCCTTACCATTTGTGATAAAGATCTTAGAACCGTTGAGAACCCACTCATCGCCTTCTAATACTGCTTTTGTCTGCTGTCCTTGTGCATCCGTACCTGCGCCTGGCTCTGTCAAACCAAATGCACCGATTTTCTTACCACTTGCAAGGTCTGGTAAATATTTTTGTTTCTGCTCCTCTGTACCATATGTAAGGATTGGATCACAGCACAAAGATGTGTGTGCAGATACGATAACCGCGGTTGTTCCGCATACTTTTGCCAATTCCTCAACACACATTGCATATGTCAAGACATCACATCCCTGTCCACCATACTCCTTAGGAACAGGAATTCCCATAAAACCAGCTTTTGCCATCTTTTCAACAGTAGCTCTGGGGAACTCTTCTGTCTCATCTACTTCAATTGCAAGAGGTTTTACCTCTTTCTCAGCGAACTCTCTAAAAAGAGAACGCGCCATCTCATGCTCTTTACTTAATGTAAAATCCATGTTACAATTCCTCCATTTAAAATGAACTTTTGATATAATACTAACAATAAATAACCAATCAACTCTACCCACGAACAGCAAGCCGCCATGTACAATACATAGCGTCTTGCCGCTATATTATAAAAACTTATTTTTTAGAATAATCATAGAAGCCCACTCCGGTCTTCTTGCCAAGCTTTCCTGCACGAACCATCTTTCTAAGAAGTGGTGATGGTGCATACTTAGAATCGCCTGTCTCAGTAT
>CAJUHQ010000154.1:0-4027 GCA_910586095.1 uncultured Lachnospiraceae bacterium
GCAAAAACAGCAATGGACCTTCTACTGGATTCCCATATTTTCTAGTACATAAAGCACACCGCAACCAAGTCTAAATTCATTGGTCTGTACAAGACTATTTCCTATTTTATCAAAACTTCCTGTGGCTGAAATGATTGAGAAGTCACATAGTCCACAAGACTATTATATAGGATAGCTGCCTCAGGATACTCCTTTTTTAGCGTCAAGAGATCCGCGTGACAGATAAGAAGACGCCCTGCATGAAATTTTCCCTCATAAATCAGTCCTAGATTGTGATTGCGCTCAAAATTGTCCATCATACGAACAATCGGTTTGAGATTTTTTATGCTTTCTATACAATCTAAAATCATGGGATTGGAATGTACTACAATAGGATACCATTGTGCCGTGGTATACTCCTGTGATGCAAAACCAGAAAGTGCAGGATGTGTATTGTTGACCAAAAGGCCCATTGTGCCTATTGGTACAGGCTTCTTAGCCTCCTGCGATATCGACCGGAACATAGGGTAACACCAGAAATCTGTACAGTAATCTCCTTGTATTATATCCTGTGGGAGCATACTGCCTGGACAGACAAAAAGCAGTACTGCCTTCCCTTCCTTACATGCTTTGATTGCCTCTTTATTATCATTTGTAATACAAATTCCATCGTCATTACAAGTATGTTCCCCTATTTTCGTCTCGTTGTATACAAAAATTTCATACTCGTTTGTCGTTATTTCAACCTTCTGATTAGAAGCCTTGTCCGCATATTTACAAAGAGTAAAACACAGTGTATACATTTCATTATTTTCACATTCGGGTACTTCTAGTTCCAACTCCCCTACTGTAAATAGTCCTCTTCCTGATACATGAACATGAGGTATATCTATGGTTTCCTTGATCTTTTGGCCTTGTAGATACCAGCAAACCTCTATCCAGCCATTTTCTATTGTTTCAGGATGGTAATATCGAAGTTTGATGTTGCAAGGTATCCTGTCTGCACTTTTCATCACAAAACTGTCTAGAGTTGGCAATAACACTGCATCCGAACAAAACATACGCCACTTCTTTTTAGTAACAGCACCTTTATTTCTCATAAATGCATTGAGAATCCCTACTAAGGCCGTTCCCTGTCCAGAGAAATCCTTGATATCTAGAAGTTGAAAACCACTTAAATTGGCACTGCGCAGTGCTGCCTCAAGCTCTAATTTATAGCAATCTACTGCTAGTTTTCCTGATGCCGCAAAACAGTTCTTTGCATCGTCTAATAGCCCTTTTTGTTTCACGCGCTCTCGAAATGTTTTTAAGTTCTCTGGCTGCAACACCCCACGATACTGTTCAATTTCATCAAAGTCTGGCATAAACTCATACTGTCCAATTTCATGAGAAATTACTGGAACCTGCACCGCAGTCTCTTGCTCATCTGCCAAAACATGTACTTCTTTTACACCTGTTCCAAACTGTATCTGAATGGTGCCGCTTTCTGTCTCTTCCTTGTGCACCGCAGATGGACAGATCATCTCATCATACTCCCAATAGGCCCCAGGCTTTTTGGTTTGTACAAACCCTTGAGGTGCATCACACATTGCATATGAGCCTCTAAAAAGTCGCTCTTTAGAAAAACGCACACCGCAGAAAAAATCATCATTAGGCAAAATTGACGGAACAAACTGATGGTTGTTGCTACCTTGTGTATAAAGATGACGTGGGTCGTGTGCCTTCATGATTCCCATCATTTCATTAATTGCTTTTTTGCTCCCCCACAGCTCGTTTCCCATACTCATACCAAAATATGCGGGTAAATCACCATAGGCATCTAGTGTGCGCAACCCTTCCTCCAGCAAAAAATCTTGCTGCGCTTTTGGATAGTTTTCATCGTCTTGATCGTAAATATCGCCCCAAAACGGAAGCTCGGCTTCCACATATATTCCCAGATAGGACGCCGCCAAAAACGCCGCTCTAGGAGGGCAGCTTGTATGATATCGATAATGATTCAACCCATACTCCATACTAGTCCCATATATATGAATCCAGGATTCTATATCCATAGGCGCATAACCTGTCAGCGGAAAAATAAGTCCGTCATGTGTTCCACGCAAAAAGATTTCCTTATCATTGCACAAAAGTTTCAAGCCCTCGTGTGCAAACTCACGCAGTCCAAAGTAACTTGTCTTTTCACAAAGAATATGTGTATCACGCAAAACGTAAACAGTCAGCTCATACACATTGGGATCATACTCATCCCATTCCCTCGCAGTTTCTCCAAGAGAATATGTCATTGTACATGCAGATTTTTGAGCAAAACAATCACTTCTTATTTCTTCTTGCCTATGTAGAGAAATTGATATTATTTCGTCTGGAAGCTGTTCTAGTGTATGAATATCATATGGCAACTCTTGTTTTTTGCACTCCTGTCGCAACCAAGCAGGTTGCATTGCTACAGGTTCAAAATGTTCGTACTCTTTACCTTTCTTTTTTTCTAATTTTGTCCTCTTACAAGTAATCTTAACTTGTAGAGTAACCTCTTTTTCATCTATCCATGCGTCCCTGTCTACAAAGTTCTTGCCTGCTGCAACCTCTTTTTGAATGATTGCTATATTTTCTCTATTGATATAGGAAAGATCTAGATGAACCTGAACTGTTTTATCTGCTCTTGATGGATATAGACGCATTTGCTCAATCGCTACTTCGTCTGTGGATTCCAAATAGATGTCACCTACAATCCCATTCCAGTTTGTCTGGGTATCCTCAGAGGTCATGTGTCCGCCACTTATTACATAGTCTGTATTGTCAATTAACACCACTATTGTATGTACTCCAGGTGCAAGATATTTTGTCAATTCATATTGATGCTGTACATAAAAACTTTCAAAATGTCCCACTTGCTGACCATCTACCCACACAGTAGATTTTCGTGTTCGTTCCATCACGAAAAAAAATCGTTTTCCTGCTTCTTCCTCTAAAATGGTCAATTCTTTTAAGTACCATGCATATCCTTCAAAATGATAAGGTTCTGTTAGACAATGAATGTGATGTTGCGTTTCCTTTACCCCTTTTTTGGCCTCTGCTGTCGTTGTGGGAAGAACAATTGTATCTTCTAATGCAGTTCGTTTATAAAACTTTTGATCTATTCCCTTTTTCTCCTGATCCAATGCAAACTGCCATACTCCTGATAAATCTTGTTTCATACAGCTTCTCCCTTTCCATATTGTATTCATTATATATTGATTATTTACGTTGCTATCAGCACACAAATTTTATGTCTTTTATACGATATCCAAACAAATAGAGTCTTTCCTATGTCCATAAATATTGAAATTATAGCATATTCCCCACTAAATCACAATCTCCTATCTAGTCTTTTCCTTCCCTTGCTTACAACCACCCTCTAGTCATAGATGGATTATAATCTTATATTTTGCAAACTCAATGTATCTAAGAATGATATCAAATAGCTATCGTTTAAAAAGAATCAAAAAACGCACCCAGTGTTAAAAAAATCACGGTTGCGTTTTTCCACAAACATATTAGTAATCCTTTTGCTTGTGGTTTTTTATCAGTCTATGTAATTAGAAAAAGCCTTGTTTATTGGCACTTATTAATCCTATCACTAAGCCTATATTAGATATTAAAAAGACTCCCAACCGCCCGCTTGAACGGGCATATTAAGTGTTGTTACATTATAAGATTGCTCTTCATACTTGTCCAATGCACATAAAAGTTCCTGCTCTAGAGCATTGATTACATCTTGGTCCTTTAACATTTCAAGAAATACCTTCATTGGTATATTTTTTGCGGTTCTCATGTCTTGTACCTCCCATTCCCTCATCATTTTTAATTTTGATTATAGCACAAACCTCTGTCGAAGTCTGTCAGAATAGAGGGGCGTTACAAACCTTTGCAATATTTATTGTCTTACCACTTAATATTTCACTCTAACTCCCATCTGCCTGCTTTAGCAGGCGTACTAATCAGGATGGGTGAAATTTTATATTTCACTCTAACTCCCATCTGCCTGCTTTAGCAGGCGTACTAATCAGGATGG
>CAJUHQ010000154.1:4127-7395 GCA_910586095.1 uncultured Lachnospiraceae bacterium
GTGAAATTTTATATTTCACTCTAACTCCCATTAATATCAAGCTTCTAGCATATCTTTTCTGTCACCAAGCGCTTTTTCTTTCCACTTGCCCCATCGATAGCAAACAAAAGTAATCACAGCCCCTAGCGTCCACGAAAACAACAAAGATACAAACACACTTTCACATCGACCATTGGGATTGGCTTCACTTCTTGTCAGATAGGCAATTCCATATGCCACTGGCACACGAATAGCCACTGTCGTCAACAACGAAATCCACATTGGCGTCATTGTATCTCCAGCTCCACGCATCACACCCGATAGCGACTGTGTAACTGCCATTGCAATATACCCAACTGCTAAGATACGCATCATTCGCATACTCATATCCACCAGTTCATCTGTCTGTGTAAAAATTCCCATCAAATACTTACCAAACAAAAGAATCAAAGCTGTAATCACTGCGGATACTCCCATTGCAATCAATGTTCCTTGTCGTGCCCCGTGATCCACTCGATCGAGTTTCTTTGCACCCACATTTTGACCTGCAAAAGTAGTCATTGCTGTTCCAAAGGAGAAGTTAGGCATCATAGCAAATCCATCGACTCTCATAACAATAACATTTGCTGCTATAAAAGCCTCCCCAAAGCTGTTTGTCAAAGATTGTACAATAATCATCGCCATCGAAAAAATTGCCTGAGTCAATCCTGATGGAAGTCCTAGCCGAATTGTAGTCAATGCATATTTTTTGTGCAACTTTAGATATTCCTTTTTCAAGTCAAAAATCGTCGTCATCCGCATTAATTTGACTAGGCACAATACTGCTGATATGGTCTGCGCAATTGCTGTTGCTAATGCTACGCCAGCAACACCCATGTGAAAATTAGCCACAAACACAATGTCTAATACAATATTGATTACTGTAGAAACTAAAAGATACACCAAAGCAGATACAGAATCCCCTAGCCCTCGCAAAATCCCGCTTAAAATATTGTAATATGCTAGTCCAACAATTCCAATAAAAATAATATTGAGATATGATTCACACCAACCCAATATCGATTCGGGTGTCCCAAGAAGCTCCAAAAGTGGTCTAGAAACCAATGGTCCCACCACCATAATCAACAGACAGGAAATCGCTGTGAGTGTAATACAACTCCCAATTGTTCCTGATAAATCTTCCCTCTCCCTCGCACCAAAATACTGTGAAACCATAATGCCGGCTCCCACTGAAATTCCTACAAACAATACCAAAAGTAAATTCAAAATGGGTCCTGCACTTCCCACTGAAGCAAGCGCATTGTCTCCCACATATCTGCCTACAATAATACTATCCACAGTATTGTAGAGTTGCTGTGCGATATTTCCAATCAACATTGGCACTGCAAACGTCACAATCTGTTTTCCTGGCGTTCCAACTGTCATATCAATCGGAGCAAATAATTTCCCTAATCCCATTTCGCCTCCTTGCTACCGCTTTGCGGCAATTAAACTTCATTTTATCATTTGAATACTATTCATGCTTCTTTTCTATTTCATGTAGTGGTTGTCTTTTCATTCTGATTCGACTGTAGCAATTCTTCAAACTCATCACGCAGTACAGGCTTTGCATAATAATAACCTTGATAGTAAGTAGCACCAAATTTGCTCAAGTATTGGCTGAGTTCTTCGCTCTCCACCCCTTCAAAACAGGTCTTTACCTTCATATTTTTTGCACAATGTACAATTGCTCCAACAATCGCCTGATCGGCTGGATTCTCCTGAATATTGCGAATAAAAGACATATCAACCTTTAACTCATCGATTGGCAATTCTTTTAGAAGTGACAAAGAAGAAGAACCCGTTCCAAAATCGTCGAGTGAAACATTTATCCCCTGTTCATGAAGATAGGCCATCTCCTCCTTTAAAAATTCATAGTCTAGATGACGACACCGCTCTGTTAGCTCGATAAACAAATTCTCTGGTGGAAATCCTGTTTCCTGTATCATCGAAGTGATGGCCTGGCGAAATTCCTTTCGCTCAAGCTGAGACGCTGCAATATTGATGTTGATGATAAACTCTGGAATAATTTTGCGAAAATGAACTGCATCGCACAATGCTGTGTGAAGAATCCAGTTGCCCAGTTCATAAAATGCCGAAACACTCTCAATCCACGGAATAAATATTCCTGGAGCAACGTCTCCATACTCCTCATCCCTCCATCGTAACAAAGCCTCCGCACCGATAATCGTATCTTTTCCCACATCAACAATTGGCTGATAGCGCAAATAAAATCCGCGATATCCTTCCAAAATACTCTGATGTACTTTTGCAATCAGTTTTAATTTGCGTGCATCCTCCCCCGATTTGTCACAAAAAAAGACCAATTGACCATGCTTTTCACGCTTAGACTGATTTAGTGCAAAGGATAGACAGCTCTTTACAAATTGTACAGTGCCATACTCTTCTTCTAGAATCAATGCACTCCCAGAAAGTGACATTGGCACTATAGTATCTTCCATTTGAATTGCATGTCCAGCTATCCATTGAAGCTTTTCATACATGCAAGCAATCTCATCTACATCAAACAAAATAACCGCAAATTTGGCACCATCCAACCGATATGCTTCTCCCTTATCCGCAATCATCTTGCGAATACGTTCCCCAAAAATTAACAATACTTTATTGCCATATTCATAACCATGCATCTCATTCAACTGACTAAAGCGGTTGAGTGCAATTTCTAGAACAGCGGCCTGTTGTTTCGTATGGAGTATAGTATCAATCCGCTCGACAAACTCCTTATCGTTATGAAGACTTGTAACCGCGTCAATTTTCTCATAAATTTGATGATTGACAATTGTGCCAGTAAACAAATCTGGCTCACCATCCACACCTTTTAAAATAATACAATGACATGTACAGGGAACATACTCACCATCTTTATTTCTAGCGCGATATTCAAATTTGTACTTTTCTTTTCCTTCCTCCCAAAATGCCTCATAAGCCCTGCGATATGATGCCAGATCATCTGGGTGGATATGCTGCTCCCAGATTGGGTTCACATCATACATATATTCACCTGGCAGTCCAAAATAATCCACTGCATTTTTTGACCACCGCGATACATTCGTTTCTAAATTGCAGACAAACGAATACGTCCGTTCGTTTGTCAATGCAGGCACCACAAAGGTGCGTTCTAATAATCCTGTCTTATCTAAATCCAATGCTAGCTCCTCCACATTATACCTAATTCCCCATGCCGCCTTTGGCGGCTCAAATAGAAATGAAAAACGCTGTCTTTTGCGTT
>CAJUHQ010000155.1 GCA_910586095.1 uncultured Lachnospiraceae bacterium
AGTCTTCGACTTTCATAGTATGGATGGCCATGCGGCCCGCCAAACGGCAGGCTGTACATGATGAGAGTTTACTTTGAAAGTCTTCGACTTTCATAGTATGGATGGCCATGCGGCCCGCCAAACGGCAGGCTGTACATGATGAGAGTTTACTTTGAAAGTCTTCGACTTTCATAGTATGGATGGCCATGCGGCCCGCCAAACGGCAGGCTGTGCATTTTACTTTGTCAAAACATGTTTGCAATAGTTCGTTGAACCACATTTAGGACAATGCAGCTTACGCTTTGTAAGCGTATGTAATCCCATAACATATGCGCGCATTTCGGGTACAAACCGTTCATGACATTCAGGACACTCAAATGCGCCTGCATCCTTATCCAAAATACAGGCAATGATAATACCACCAATAGACACAAACATCCCAATACCCAATAAGACACTTCGCATCCACATTTCCATAGCAAAGCTCCCGCTTATCACAAACAAGGGCACTCCTCCCACTATTCCAAGTCCTGCGACCATCGCAGACAATATAATTTTCTTTTTGCTCTCCTGAGCTTCTTTTACTAAATTTACCATATTTTCCTCCGCTTTCTTTCGATACTCATTTTCGGATACTCTTTGACCAGCTAAAAGTTCATTCACAGATATATCTAGTTCTTTGCACAATGGAAGTAATAATGAAACTTCTGGAAAACCATTTCCACACTCCCATTTTGAGATTGTCTTATCACTGATTCCAAGAAGATCTGCCAAGTGCCTTTGTGTATAACCTTTGCTTTTGCGTTCTTTAGCGATAAACCCGCCAATTTTAATGTGATCCATAAAAATCCCTCCTTTGCCTCTTAGATGCAGCATTTGGTTTCCTCTTACTTTTATAATAGTTGTTTTTGTTTTATTTCACACACATGCAGCGTAGAATATCATGAATTTGTGCTAACTCTACGCTTCGCAGAGTACAAATAATCCCCTATTTTTCTCTATCCATAGTTTAGTCAAATACCACAAGTACAAACAAAAACGCTGATAACCCTTTATTTCTTTGCTTGCAGTTTTTTCCAAATAACAGTATACTATATCTGTCACTATCTTTATACTATAGTAGACTATCATCCTAAATAAAAATAGTGCGATACGACTGTAAGAAAACTTATTGACAGTATCCATTTTGACAAAGGAGGTTCTTATGAAAGCACTAGAAATAAAAGTCACAAAAAACATGATGAATACCTTGCTTTTATCAGAACATTTTGATTCTTTTTTTGTGGAAGAAGCCATTATCACAACATTCAATACATTTCACATTGATGGGCATACTGTAAGCGATTTTTACACCCATGAAGAACGTTCTCAACTAGAAGAAAATAAAAAATTATTTGAATTTTCTTTTTGGCGGGACATTCGCCCTATCTGTTTTCAACTAATCAAGGGCAAAAAGACTCCTGTTTCGTTTAAAGTAGTTTTTCATGCGTCTCCTACTCTCACCGAAAAAATAGCTGCAAATCCTGAATGTGGAATCGCAGCCAATCTAATACGTTCCCTGATGCTAAACGTCCGCTATGAAAATGGCAAGGTCACTTGTATTACAGGCAGTGCCTTTACTACCTTTGTCATGGACAAGAGCGTAGATAAGTTGTGGGACGCCTATGTCTGTCGTTTTTTGTCAGACCTATCTCTCGACTTTGAAGAGCGATAAGTATCTATAATCATTTCATACTAATCTTAAATCATGAGTGAGAAGAGTTTCTAACTGCCACAGGCAGTTAAAAACTCTTCTCACATTGTTTAGCTTACGCTTTTGTCACTTTTGACTTAAATATCAAACTAGCGATATATCCAAAGATTAGAGCGGCACTACAGCCTACTGCACCATTTGTAAATCCCCCTTTAAATAAACCGATAAACCCATCCTCGTCAATGGCTTTTTTTACTCCTTTCATCAGAATATTTCCATATCCTAAAAGTGGCACATTAGCTCCTGCTCCTGCATACTCCGCAAACGCCTCATACCACCCAAAAAAGCTTATAATCGCACCAAGACATACTAAAAGTACCATCACGCGCCCAGGAAGCATTTTGGTTCGATCTAAGAGAATTTGTGCTAGTGCACACACTACCCCTCCAACCCAGAAAGCGTTAATATAATCCATCATAAAAACCACATACCTTTCCTTATTATTCTGGAATCAGTATGTGGATTTTTTATTTTTTTATTCATATACTAACTTCCATCATCTCCGACGTGAAACTTAGTCCTTCTTTGCAAAGCAGACTTTGCTGCAAACAATTGTTTCATGTTTCATTCTATACACTAAAATTACATGACATGTGCGTTCAAATTTTTAACGGCCAACTCTCCCGATTCTGTAAACAGAAAATCCATTTGCAACGTTAAATCATTTAATTCTTTGTCTGTTGTCAAATCATAATCTACATGAAAGCCGCGTCCGTCATTATAGATAATGTAATGAATCTGATGATATTCATACGCGGGATTAAATGTACATGGAACCTCAAACCGATCCATATAAGGCAGCTCATTAATCTCCAAAAATCCATCAATCAGTTCCTCAAAGTCAGATAATGAAAGATCTTCAAATTCAGCATATTTTTCAACATCTGCATAACGTTTTTCAGCTATACAATTTACAATCTCTTTTATAATTGGTTTTGCTACTTGTTCTGCTTCTTGTTTATTCATTGCTTTTCTCCTCGCGTGTTAGGCACGCGCTCCAATCACCATATTGCACCATTCAAAAAAGGAAGTTAATTTTTTAGACGTTTGGCCAACTCTGTTACAATCTCACGTATATTTTTATTTTCACATGCCACTGTCAGATTCGCGTATTGTTCATACAATAAAATACGTTCCTCATATAATTCTTTGAGTGTCTGCCCTGCCCGAAGCACCACTCCGCGCTCTGTCAAATCACCAAGCCTGTGCTCAATTCCCTCATATGTCAATTGTAAATAACAGATCGTTGCAATACTATTGAAATGCTCCATCGCTTCCCTGCAATAGACAGCACTCCCGCCTGTTGCAATCACCGCACACTTAGGAGCAAGCGCGGTATTGATGCGCCCTTCAATCTCAACAAACCCATCAAGACCATGTTCTTCTATAACCTCATGAAGCTTTTTGCCCTCCTGTTCTTGAATCAGCAAATCCGAATCGATAAAGGACATCCCAAGCCTCTTTGCAAGTACTACGCCCACTGTACTTTTGCCTGCTCCTGGCATCCCAATCAATACTACATTCTTTGTCCTCAATGTCCTCATCTCCTAGCTCTTATGTTCTGTATTCATTTATCCATAGGACAACTAAACACACCCTATTACATGTTCTAGTCCCCATCCAATACAGTGTGTTATCTTAATGAAAAAGTTCTTTACTTAGTTCTTTCCAAGAAAGGCAATAACCTCTACTTCGCAGAGGACACCTTTTGGCAGATCTCTTACCGCAACGCAACTACGCGCTGGATTCTGTGTAAAATAATTTGCATAAACTTCATTGAAAGCCGAAAAATCTGCTATATCAGCCAAAAAACACGTTGTTTTAACAACCTGGTTATAGTCAGCCTGTGCCGCTTTTAAAATTTCGCCCACATTCTTCATAACTTGCTCTGCCTGTTGTGTTATATCCGTTGCCTCCACAGTTCCCGTTGCTGGATCAATGGGTATCTGCCCCGATGCATATAAAAAATCTCCCGCTATAATAGCCTGTGAATACGGCCCAATTGCCGCAGGTGCCTTATCTGTACTAATCTTCTGCATATAAACTCCCTTCTGCCCACTTGAAGCAGGCTCACCATACCACACAAAAAAGTAAAAACTTAGCCGCTCTTTGGCAGCGCCTTTTGACGCTTTTCAATTTGCTAAAAACTTAGCAACTCTTTGGTGGCGCCTTTTGGCGCTTTTCAATTTGCTAAAAACTTAGCAACTCTTTGGCGGCGTCTTTTGGCGCCTTTCAATTTGCTAAAAACTTAGCAACTCTTTGGCGGCGTCTTTTGGCGCTTTTCAATTTGCTAAAAACTTAGCAACTCTTTGGCGGCGTCTTTTGGCGCCTTTCAATTTGCTAAAAACTTAGCAACTCTTTGGCGGCGTCTTTTGGCGCTTTTCAATTTGCTGAAGAACACATGTCCTTTGTGTTCTTCTTAAAAACTTAGCAACTCTTTGGCGGCGTCTTTTGGCGCCTTAGAGTTGCTTAGTTTTTTCTATTCCTCAAAACCAACGGTTACATAATATCCTCTAGTATTTTCTTCCACAGAAAGCACTGTTCCACTCTTTGATTTCAGTCTGTCACGAAATGGAATATTCCCCGACATCGCGACTGCTGGATTGATTGTATAATAGTAATTGCTTGGCAAAACGCCTTCTGTAACTGTGACGATATCGCCTTCTTTCACCTGTCCTGGCCGCTCCATCTTAAAATCCATCTTGCGCATCTATTCACTTCCTTCTATGTGGATCTTTCATCTCGACAAAAAATCTTTGATTTTAAATCTTTATTCTGTGCTTTGTCAAACTCTGACAAAGCCTTCTGTCCAATGACATGTATCCACAGCATACCTAGATACACACCATTCTGTTCTAATAAACTGCTGTTGTAGTTTAGTCATTTGCTGTTGCGCTTCCTCTATGTCCAAATAACAATCACTCTCTACTATTTCAATCTCATCAAACCATTCATTTTCATTCCATCCACTCACCCAAGATACACTGTCAATGCTACCTGTACCAATCACTTCTTTTTCTGTGATATCATATCTACAATCGTACTCACAAAACCCTTGAACATGATTCAAATAATACTCCGCCGTTTTCTTTGCCTTGTCAAAAGTAGAAAACATTCCAATCATAAATTTCTCATCATGTCCTTCATAACAATACTCATTGTCACACAATTCCAGCTTATAAACCACATTCTTTTTCACATCTTCAGACACAGTAAACCCCCTATCTGCCCACTTTTGCGGAATCTTAAATCATGATGAAAAACGCCTCTACTATATAATCTCTATCATAAACAAGTTGCAATGAATACTGTTTTATCCAATATGAACAATATCAGATTGCTATATTAAGCTTTGTGTTCGACAGTTCTTCAGATTGTTTTGCATTCACCATAAAGATAGTTCGTGCGCTGTTACGGTACACTGCTGCATTACTGATTGCCCTAGTTAAATCTGCTATTTTTTGTGATAAGTAGACACATTCATCCTTTGTAACTGTTATCTCATCTCCATGTAGCCTATCTAATTCATAGGAAAGCTTTCCAATCTCTGAATTAAAATGAAGTCTGTCAGAAGTTGAAAAATGTCCATTAATAACCTGACTGGATAATCCTCCCATTTTTCTAATCATACCCTCAAGTTCTTCTGTACCAGAAAAAAGACTTGACTCTGACTGCTTTTCCAACAATTGGCTTCTTCGTATGCCAGCCGCTGAAATTGAGATCTTCACGGGCTGATCCTCTAACTCAACTTCTCTTCCGGCAGCATCCTGATTTACTTTCCATGCATGTCGTTTTTCTTTTCCGTCAGCTCCATAACTGTCTATCGCTGTCGCCCTGTTCATCAGAGCAGTATTTTCACTCCTTACCTCCATTCTATACTCCTTTCCCTTATATATTATTGTGAAAGTCTATCACCTTGGCTAATACATGATTTCAGTTACTGTGTGATCTATGTGGCCCCCTTTTGCCCGTATCTCTCACTAATCTCAAATCATGCGTGTGAAACTTCTCCGTGAAGCAGCCTTTGCTGCAAACGAAAACTGCCACAGGCAGTTAGAAGTACTTCTCACATATACTCCCATCTGCCCGCTTTTGCGGGCTCTCCAATCAGGATGGGTGAAATTTTATATTTCACATTAACCAAATTGACTCTCACTTACTTGCTATATCCATTTTTTGATTCAGGATATCAAAATGAGATTTCACTTTATATATCGGTTAAGTTGTCAGTTAATTTAACTAATTGACGGAATATTTTCAATTTTTAGAAAAATATCTCTAAATTTAGCTGTTCGATTGCCATTTATATGAATATATGATATACTTTTTTTATCGTAAATTGATACATCGTAATCGTTCACTACTACTATATTTTGCGCTTAACAGGGATGATATTCGAACTTTTAAATAATCGATGTATTGATAATTCATCAATGGAGGAGAGAAAGATATGCTGGAAAAACTCAAGAAAAATAGTATCAAAAAAACAATTCCAACTGTGATTATCTTTTGCCTGATCGGCATTGTTCTCATTGCCTTGGAATTTACCAATTTGCTGGCTTTGCTCAAGGGCCATGTCAAATTTGAAACCTTACAGCCGAATGAAATTAAACCTAATGTAATCGTGGATGCCTCTATTCGAATCAATTTTGGTGCATTCCTAGAAGAATATGAAGAAAACACCAAAACACACCAAACACGTACTACACATTTATATTATGTGATCTCAACTGGAACAGATGAGAGTAAAGAATATCGCTATATTGGTATCAAAGTACCCGCATCCGATATGAGAAAAATGGACCAAATGGCAGAGGCTTACGCCAACTATGAATCTTTCGATCCTATTGAATATTCAGGAAAAATTCAAAAAATGACTGCTGAGGATGAGAGCTATTTTAATCGTTATTTAGAGGAAGGTGGATTATCACCTGCACAGATTAAGGCTCAATCTCTTCCCTATTATATCAATGTTGGTGCCCTCACTGGAGGTTCAGCAACAGGTGCTTACATCATTTTTGGATTTGGTGTTTTTATGTTTATCACAGGGATATTGATTCTGATCCATGCAATGAATGGTGGCAAACTCAAAACATTTAAAAAAGAAATCGCAGCATCTGGCTTTACAGAAATGGATGTCGAATGTGATTATGAAAGTGCTCATGTCTTCAATCCAAAAAATGATTTGCGCATTGGCAATCGTTTTACCTTCTTTACGGCAGGAGACAAACCACATATGCTTGTAAATGACAAGATTGTATGGGTATACCAACAAACTACGACGCATACTACTAATGGTGTTAAAACAGGTACCACCTATGAACTTCTTGTCTATACTATAGACGATCGCAAAAACCCTTTCCGCATTGTTATTCCTACTGCTGAAAAAGGAAACGAAATTCTTCAATATATCCATATGACAATGCCTAAGGCAATGCCTGGTTTTACAGACGATTTGTCGCGCATGTTCCACAGAGATTACGAGAGCTTTTTGAATCTGCGTTACAATAGACCTGCTGGCGAAGGTGTTCCTATCGGCCTCGAAAACCTAAAATTATTTTAAGTCTATCATATCAACAAACACACTGCGAATTTGAGCTCCTGCTCAAATTTGCCAATTAAAAAATCGAAGATTTTTT
>CAJUHQ010000156.1 GCA_910586095.1 uncultured Lachnospiraceae bacterium
ATCTTCACATCCCTTGCTCCTGCCTGATATGTCGCATCTTCTACAGCCTTTTTCTCAACCTCTGTGACACCACTAGGCACACAAACCGCGATAATAGGCTTGCGAAACGTCTTGCGTCCCAATGCCTTCTGTATAAAATGCTTCATCATCTGCTCGGTTACTTTATAATCAGAAATAACACCTTGGCGCAACGGTCTAACCGCCACAATATTGCCTGGCGTTCTGCCAAGCATCAACCGTGCATCTTCTCCGATAGCTCTTATTTTGTCTGTATCCCTGTCAAACGCAACGACGGAAGGCTCCTTCAGCACAACGCCCTTCCCTCTAATGTACACTAGTATACTTGCGGTTCCAAGATCGATTCCAATATCTGTATATTGCATGGCTCTATGCCCCTTTCTATTTTTAAACAAGTCTGTTCACTTTCATCTCAAATAGTTTTTCCTATTTGCTTGGCCGCATGGCCATATATACTATGAAAGTTGGAAACTTTTTTAACAAGTCTACATACCTTCATCTCAAATAGTTTTTCCTATTTGCTTGGCCGCATGGCCATATATACTATGAAAGTTGGAAACTTTTATAGTAAAATCCAGTTATATCCAAACATGAGATTATGATACTCTGTTTTGCTCTCATTAGTATTCCCATTCTAAGTATAACTATGAAGACATACTAAACTTAAGCCATTATAACCTAATTTCACCATTTTTCAAAGGGGTTTAATACTTTTTTTACAATAAAAATATCAAAAACAATCAAAACAGTAAAAGCTATCATTCTGTTTTCTATCAACTATATCGGCCGCTCTTTCACAATACTTTAGCAATTCTCTAAAATATTATGTAAATACATTATATAACCTGACACAAGTTTTGTAAACCACTAAATTGACAGAATATTTAAAAAATTTTACAAGAATCGTTATCTTTTTCCAATTTGTCCAGTACATGATACGAAATACACTCAAAAAGAACAAGTTTACTTCCCTTACTTGCGCATGAGACATCTATTTACGCACAAAAACCTTAGCATCGCTAAGGTTTTTGTGTATGCTCCCTTTTGTCTAACATCTTTTTGATATAAACTCCTGTATGAGAACTGTTGTTTGCAGCTACTTCCTCAGGAGTTCCCTCAGCGATAACAGTACCACCACCATCGCCTCCCTCGGGTCCTATATCAATAATATAGTCGGCTGTCTTAATCACATCCAAATTGTGCTCAATCACCACCACTGTATTACCGCCTTCTGCAAGACGCTGCAAAATTTCTACAAGCTTGTGTACGTCCGCAAAATGTAATCCTGTAGTTGGCTCATCGAGAATATAAATCGTTTTTCCTGTGCTCCTGCGGCTTAATTCCGCTGCTAACTTGATGCGCTGTGCTTCCCCGCCAGACAATGTAGTAGATGGTTGTCCTAACTTGACATAGGACAGTCCCACATCATAGAGTGTTTCAATCTTCTTTTTAATAGAAGGAACCGCATCAAAAAATGGCAAAGCCTCCTCCACCGTCATATCGAGCACATCAAAAATACTCTTTCCCTTGTATTTTACATCCAGTGTTTCGCGATTGTAACGCTTTCCCTGACACGCTTCACAGGGTACATACACATCAGGCAAAAAGTGCATCTCAATCTTAATGATACCATCTCCGCCACACGCCTCACAGCGCCCACCTTTTACATTGAAGCTAAACCGTCCCTTTGCATATCCTTTTGCCTTTGCGTCAACAGTTGATGCAAACAGATCTCGAATCGGATCAAACACGCCTGTGTATGTTGCAGGGTTGGAGCGTGGTGTCCTTCCTATAGGAGACTGGTCAATACTAATCACTTTATCGAGCTGTTCCACTCCCTCAATTTTCTTAAATCGGCCTGGAATCGTGCGTGCGCGGTTGAGCTTTTTTGCTAGATACTTATATAGAATCTCGTTTACAAGAGAGGATTTACCTGATCCCGACACTCCCGTCACACAAGTAAATACACCTAGTGGAATCTTGACATCAACATTCTTTAGATTATTTTCTGCTGCACCCTTTACAGTAAGCCAACCACTCGGTTTTCTACGAAGCTCTGGTACTGGTATCTGTAACTTTCCACTCAAATATTGTCCTGTGATCGATTCTGGTACCTGCATAATTTCTTGAGCTGTTCCCTGTGCTACTACTTCTCCGCCATGCTCCCCAGCTCCTGGTCCAATATCAATCACATGGTCAGCTGCGAGCATAGTATCCTCATCATGCTCCACTACCAACAAAGTGTTTCCAAGCTGCTGCAACTCGCGAAGTGCTGATAGGAGTTTGTCATTGTCTCTCTGATGAAGTCCAATGCTCGGCTCATCTAAGATATAACACACACCAACTAGCCCTGAACCAATCTGAGTGGCTAATCGGATGCGCTGTGCTTCTCCACCCGACAGCGTTGCTGTTCCCCTAGAAAGACACAGATATTCCAATCCCACACTCGATAAAAATCCCACTCTGGCCTTAATCTCTTTTAAAATACGCTTTCCAATTATTTGTTGTTGTTTTGTCAACTCCATTGTATCTAAAAAACAATGAAGAGTTCCAATCGACATAGAAGTGATATCATAAATATTTTTGTCACATACAGTTACCGCAAGTGAGCTTCTTTTTAAACGTTTTCCCCCACACTCTTTACAAGGAGTAATACGCATAAATGTTTCGTACTCCTGCTTAGAGCTCTCAGAAGCTGTTTCACGATACCTTCTTTCTATATTTCTCACTAACCCCTCAAAGGCAACAGAATACGTGCCTTCTCCGCGCTGCCCTTTGTAATATACTGTGAGTTCTTTACCCTTTGTTCCATTAATTAAAACATCTTGTACTTCTTCTTCCAATTCCTCAAAGGGCGTATCTAGCGAGAAATGATACTCCTTACTAAGCGCCTGTAAGATCGAATTGGTAAAGCTTCCCTTGTCTGCACAGGACTGCCATCCCATCACTGTGATAGCTCCCCCCTGAATACTCAAACTCTTGTCTGGTATCATTAAATCTACATCAAACTCCATCTTATAGCCTAGGCCTAAACATTCTGGACAAGCCCCAAATGGATTGTTAAATGAAAAACTTCTAGGTTCTACTTCATCGATGCTGATGTTGCAATCTGGACACGCAAAACTATCTGAAAAGTTCAGAGGTTCGCCGTTGACAACATCCACTACCAAAAGACCTCCTGATAGTGAAAGCACATTTTCTATTGAATCTGTGAGACGTCGCTCCATACCTTCCTTGATTGCAAGTCTGTCCACAACAATTTCTATATTGTGCTTAATATTCTTCTCTAGCTTAATCTCTTCAGAAAGATCATACAAGTTACCATCAATGCGCACGCGTACATAACCACTCTTTTTTGCCCTGTCAAGCACTTTTGCATGCTCGCCCTTTCTGCCGCGCACCACGGGCGCCATCAGTTGTATCTTAGTTCCTTGTGGCAACTCCATAATCTGGTCTACCATTTGATCTACTGTTTGACGTTTGATTTCCCTGCCACAATTAGGGCAATGTGGTATTCCGATCCGCGCATATAAGAGTCTAAAATAGTCATACACTTCTGTTACTGTCCCCACTGTAGATCGAGGATTGCGATTAGTAGACTTCTGGTCAATAGAAATGGCAGGTGACAACCCTTCGATACTCTCTACATTCGGCTTTTCCATTTGCCCTAGAAACATTCTGGCATAGGAAGAAAGTGACTCCATATACCGCCGCTGGCCTTCTGCGTAGATGGTATCAAAGGCAAGAGAGGACTTTCCTGAACCGGAAAGTCCTGTCAGCACCACAAATTGATTCCTAGGTATATCCAAATTAATATTTTTTAGATTGTGCTCATTTGCTCCGCGGATTTTGATAACTTCACCCTTTGGCAGCATTTTTAGTTGCTTTTCATCCATGTATCCATCCCTCTCGTTCTACTGTATTGTCTGCCCGATATGTAGGCAAACCTCTTTGCCTATTTTCCTGAGCGCACACTTTCTCAAGTTTGACATAAATAGCACAGTACTCTCAAAAAAATATTCTAGAGAGTTTTTCTAGATATAAGTCAGCCAGCACACTAGCAATTCCATTATTTCCTAATCTCACGCTTCTAAATCATGCAGCATCTTTTTTAGCTCCATCATCTTGTCGCGCAGCTCCATTGCCGCCTCAAAATTCAAGTCTGCTGCTGCCTTGCGCATATTTTTCTCAACAGTGGCAATTAACTTCTTTAATTCTTTTTCGTTCATAGATTCTGGGTCCTTTACAAAGGTCTGCTCCTCCTTTGCCACTGCTTTTGAGATACTAATTAGATCCCGCACCGCCTTTTTAATTGTCTGCGGTGTAATACCATGCTCCTCATTATATGCCTGCTGTATCGCACGTCGCCGCGCAGTTTCCTCCACCGTTATCTGAATAGAATCCGTAATCATATCCGCATACATGACAACATGCCCTTCAGCATTGCGCGCTGCACGTCCCACTGTCTGAATCAAGGAAGTTGCAGACCGCAAAAAGCCTTCCTTGTCTGCATCCAAAATTGCCACCAATGATATTTCTGGAATATCAAGACCTTCACGCAACAGATTGATACCCACAAGTACATCAAACACATCCAAACGCATATCACGGATAATCTGTGCGCGCTCTAATGTGTCAATATCAGAGTGCAGGTACTTCACACGAATTCCCACTTCCCCTAGATACTTTGTCAAATCCTCTGCCATATGCTTGGTCAACGTCGTCACCAACACTTTATTATGTTTATCAGTCTCCGCATGAATCCTAGAGATCAAATCATCAATCTGTCCTTCCACCGAATGAATCTCTATCTCTGGATCGAGAAGTCCTGTTGGCCTGATAATCTGTTCAACACGCAACAGCTCATGCATCCGCTCATACTCATTAGGCGTTGCAGACACAAATAACATCTGATCTATTTTCTGCTCAAATTCCTCAAATTTAAGTGGTCTATTGTCTAGTGCAGACGGAAGTCGAAATCCATACTCGACCAATGTATTTTTTCTAGATCGGTCCCCCGCATACATTCCGCGAATCTGTGGGATTGTCATATGAGACTCATCGACAATAATCAAAAAATCGTCTGTAAAAAAATCCAACAAACAATAAGGCGGTTCCCCTTCCTTCGTCTCATTTAAATGTCGCGAATAATTTTCGATTCCAGAACAAAATCCAGTCTCGCGAAGCATCTCAATATCAAAATTAGTCCTCTCAGAAATTCTTTGTGCTTCTAACAACTTGTCCTCACTCTTAAAATACCGCACTCGTTCCTTCATCTCTGACTCAATCGCATCACATGCCTTTGCAATTCTCTCTGGCGCTACAACATAGTGTGATGCTGGAAAGATGGTAACATGCTCTAGAGTGGCATTTACTTTGCTAGTAACGGGATCTACTTGTGCAATGCGATCAATCTCATCTCCAAAAAACTCAACTCGAATCAAAAAACTGCCACCTTGTGCAGGATGAATCTCAAGGACATCCCCATGAACGCGAAACCGCCCGCGGTCCAACTCCATATCATTCCGATCATATTGCATTTCAATCAGGGCACGAATCACTTCGTCCCGATCTTTTGTTATACCTGGTCGTAATGAAAGCATCATTCCTTGATATTCATCAGGACTACCCAACCCATAGATACAAGACACGCTGGCAACTACCACCACATCCCTGCGCTCTGCAAGAGATGCCGTGGCCGACAACCGCAACTTGTCAATCTCATCATTGATTGAAGAATCCTTTGCAATGTAAGTGTCGGAGGATGGAATATAAGCCTCCGGCTGATAATAATCATAGTAGGACACAAAATACTCCACTGCATTCTCAGGAAAAAACTCCTTAAACTCACCATAGAGTTGTCCCGCAAGGGTCTTGTTGTGTGCTATGACCAATGTAGGCTTTTGTAACGCTTGTATAATATTAGCCATCGTAAAAGTCTTTCCAGAACCAGTGACGCCTAGTAATGTCTGGAACTGGTTGCCCTCCTTAAATCCTTTTACAAGGTCCTTAATCGCTTGCGGCTGGTCGCCGGTGGGCTGGTACTCGCTGTAAAGTTTAAAGTTTTTTTGTTCACTTTGCACAAAAACCACCTCCGCTTCTATACTAAAAAGGATTACTATAAGCCAGTTTTTCGTTGTGGCGCATCTTCTATTTTTCAGGATTTTTCTTATTTTTTGCTCCACGACGAATTTTGTTCACTCATTCTCAATTCGAGGATGCCCTAAAACTGTCCATTTTTATACGAACAAAACAGCACAATACAAGCTTTATTAGCTTACCACAAATTCCTTCATTTGTACAGATGCAAAATCGAACTTTTGTTTTTTATAAAATTTTAAATACTACTCTTCTAATAAAGAATTAAATTTACTCTCACACAGTTCATATTTACTCTTTCATACAGAAATGTTATAGTTATGGGGCTGTCCTGAAATGATATGCTCCTTGTCAAGTAGACAGGTTAAATATCTAAAATGAAGCGTTGATGAACGACCACCTGTAATGTGTGGTCGTTTTTCTATACACACCATTTTTCTTTGTACTTTTGAATTCGTTTGTTTACAGGGATTGGATACTCTGCTGGAAGATCCGCAGAAAAAGCTTCCCTTCGCACTTCCGATGGTGTTTTACAGTGGTATCTGTCTTGTGGCCTTTCCTCGCTGTAAAACCGAATGTAATCGCTTATTGCAAACCTGAGTGATGCTTCGTCCGTGATTTTGTACATTTGATACATTTCCGATTTTATGATCCCCCAAAATCCCTCTACTGGACCATTATCAATGCAGTGGCCAACACGTGACATGGATTGTTCCATTTCATGCTCTTTCAGCTTTCCTTGAAATACTTTGCCTGTATATTGAAAACCTCGGTCACTATGAAACAGCGGTTTTGCATTTGGGTTTGCCTCCATCGCCTTATCAAATGTTTCGAATACAAGCTGGTTGTCATTTCTGGCTCCAATAACATATGCAACTGGATATCGGTCATATAAATCAAGGATCGCACTCAGATACAGTTTCTTATTTTCCTGCGGCACCTTGAATTCTGTCACATCCATCACCCATTTTTCATTCGGCTTACTTGCCGTAAATTCACGCTTTAGTTTGTTCTCAGCAGTAATCTCAGGCATAGACAATGTATATT
>CAJUHQ010000157.1 GCA_910586095.1 uncultured Lachnospiraceae bacterium
GACAAACGGTTTTCAAGACCGCCTCGTTATGACCACTTCGATACCTCTCCATATCCTTATTCAGTTGCTGCGTTTCTCTCTTGATCTGCAACGCAAGATTTATTATATGTGAACATTCCTATTTTGTCAACAACTTTTTTTAAATTTTTTCAACTTTTTTTAATTTGTTCCAGAAAGCCTTATTTTTCAAGGTTTCTGGCGATTCATTTTATCTGCAAAATACCTCTTCAATTTCTAATTGGACGAAAAATTAGAATCTCTTTCCAAAAAAATCTCTGCAATTTTTAAATCTTCTGGCGTTGTAATTTTAATATTTTCATAGGAACCTCGAATCAACTTAACCGGAATTTCCATAAAATATTCTACTACCATTGCATCATCTGTAATGACTACTCCCTGTTTAGACAATTGGTCTTGTGCACTTAATAATTTTTGATACGCAGTTGTAATTAGACTTTTGTTAAAAACTTGCGGAGTCTGTATCTGCCATGTAAGTGACCTTGCTGGAGTACTAACCACATATTCATCTGCGTCTGCTATCTTTATAGTATCCTTAACAGGCATTCCTACCACACAAGTGTTTGTCTGCACTACTTCATCATATGCCTTTTTTATCATCTCTGTTGTGACAAAAGGACGTGCCCCATCATGAATAAATACATACTCACAATCCCATTGAATCGCAAAAAGTCCATTTGCCACTGAATGATAGCGCTCTATGCCACCTTCCACAACAGCCTTCACCTTATTGAAACCATATGGCTCAATAATCTGTCTTGTACAAAATGTCTCTTCATTTTTTCCGCATACCACTATAATATTGTCTACAATACTATCCTGAAATGCCTTAAGTGCATAATAAAGCACAGGTTTATCACGCAGTAAAAGATACTGCTTATGCACTGTGCTTTGCATTCTCTTTCCCTGTCCTGCTGCCAATATAATAGCGGTGGTTCTGGTTGCACTCATATATTTATGTTCTCCCTACTCACAAAACCTATATTTTTTATAACTCAAATCATAGGCGTGAAAAAAGTCTGCTATGCAGACTTAGTACTTCTCCGTGAAGCAGCCTTTGCTGCAAACGAAAACTGCCACAGGCAGTTAGAAGTACTTTTCACGTTATCGTACTCCTAATTTCAGATTGGGAACTGCATTTAGATCATAGCCACTTCTTACTCCATTTCTATACTCATAGTACCCTGCTACTCCGATCATGGCCGCATTATCTGTACAGAATATAGGAGAAGGACGATAAAATTCAATCTTTTTTTGGCAACAAGCTGTCTCAAATGCAGTCCGAAGTGCTGTGTTAGCGGCAACTCCTCCTGCTATTGCAAACTTGTTTAACCCATATTCCTGCACTGCATGTAAGGAATGTTCTACTAGCACATCTGTGACAGCTTTCTGAAATGAAGCTGCTATATCTGCCTGATTGTATGCAATTTTTTTCATTTCACACGAGTTGATATAGTTTAATACTGCAGATTTTAATCCACTAAAACTAAAATCATATTGTGATCCGTCTACTTTTGCACGTGGAAACTGAATCGCCTCTGGATTTCCCTCCTTCGCAATTTTGTCTATTTTAGGCCCCCCAGGGTATCCAAGTCCTATGGCACGTGCTACTTTATCAAATGCCTCTCCTGCTGCATCATCTCTTGTGCATCCCAGAATCTGATATACTCCATAATCCTTTACAATTGCAAGATGTGTATGTCCACCTGATACTACAAGACAGACAAAAGGAGGCTCTAACGTTTTGTTTTCTATATAATTGGCGCTGATATGCCCCTCAATATGATGTACACCAACTAATGGTTTTCCTGTCGCAAAGCTAATTGCCTTTGCCGTTGATACCCCTACAAGGAGTGCACCAACTAGGCCTGGTCCATATGTGACTGCTATGGCTGTGATATCACTCATACATACATTTGCTTGTTTTAGTGCCTCTTCTATAACTTGATTGATCTTTTCAATATGTTTTCTGGATGCAATCTCAGGTACCACCCCGCCATAAGCTGTATGAATCTCTATCTGTGACGAAATAATATTGGATAATACTTCCCGTCCATTTCGCACAACGGCTGCCGCCGTCTCATCACAGGAGCTTTCAATTGCAAGTATATATATATCCTTTTCTTTTTCCACACTAACCCCCATGTCACAGCTTTGCTGTGACTCAAATCATGGGCGTGAAACTTAGTACTTCTGCTTGAATCAGCCTTTGCTGTGAGCAGTCAGAAGTACTTTTCACACTAATACTACTGTTCATGTTGATAAACGCCTATAAATTTTTCCCATTGTCGAAATGATGCAATGGGCATTTATCCATTATAAAGAACTGTCAACAAACTGTAAATTATCTATTTCGTATCCCTCTCCACATATCCAATTCCTTTTGGAATTGTTCCGTATCCGAAATAAAATCAAGCCAGTTCTGATAAAATGCTTGAAAACTATCGGCTTCCCATTCATAACAACCTTCAATATTTACCCTAAAAACTTGACCGTGTTTTTCACCAGTTACCACCACCCCATACTCCGTTCCGCATCCATATGAGCCAAGCGGCAAAAATCCATTTTCAATATTCATATCTGTATTATAACACTCTGAACTTGCCGCAAAAAATTTTTCAGGATTTTGTTTATACTCTTCCTCGGAAAAACAGAAGTATTCCACATCCTCTAGTTCTAGTGGTCTCAACCGTAACTCCTTTGCCAGATTGCGCCGAAACTCCTCATAAAGCCTTTCAGTTTTTGGAGTTTTTCCTTTCCTTGTAAGATTTCTAAACTGATACATGCCATAAGATGGCCCTGCCCCTCCATCGCCAACCTCTGTGATAAACTGAACATAATCTTTTGGAAGGAAGAATTGATACTTTTTTTCCACTTCACGCACGAATGTCAAATCGACAGGTGGCTTCAGCTTGTACTGATGCTCAGAAACACCGTGTATCTCAAATTGTGAATCCATCCGTCGTGCTTGATCCAAAATCCTCTCTACTTCTTCTTTCTGAAACATAAAATCACCTCTTTAAAATTTAATTTGTCATACCAATTACATCGTGTTCAATTTTTAGTTTCAAACTTCCATAAAATTGCTAATAGCTAGAACTAACAACATAAAAGATACAACAAACCAATTTTGCACTATGTTAGCAATTTGTAAAATGAATCCAAAAAATTATGTTTTATTATTTTTAGATATTTCTATTGTCTTCTTATTCTTGTGGTTCGATTATATCAAACCCTAAAATCTTCCAATGCCCCGTTTCTGCGTCTTTTCTCAATATAAAAATTTGTTTTGATGACACATAATCTGTTCCTCTTTTGATGGAATAGGTACAATACAAGCTTGCACATTGTCTACCTTGGTCTATATATTCATTTACATCTGTACTTGATGACGTTGTGTAGCTCACTATAGAAGATCCACTGTTATGAAATTCCTCTACAGCTTTTTGCAACTCTTTTATATACTGATCCCGCGGATTATTCTCAGCAAGTTCAGAATCATAAAGCTCCAACAATTTATCTGCCATCTGTTCAAACTGTTCACTAGTATACTTTTCATTGTATGCACATTTTATAACATCACTGTAGTACTTCAAAAGTTCACGTGGTGTCGGTGGATAATTTGTATCAAGATTTCTTAGCAAAACATCCTGAACTTCTGTAACGACTGTTTCTTTATTAGATTCCTTAAAATTGGAAATATAAAAATAAAATCCGCCAATCAAAAGCACGATCATTACTACTAAAACAATACTCTTTGCTTTCCCCATTTTTACTATACTCCTTTGCTCCCCTTTTAGTTCGCTTCTTCCTCAAACAGTAGCTCTTCGCTCCAACCATCCCGCGCTATATAAGTCTGCGGAAAAATTGCCTGCACCTCTTTCTTATATTCTTCTGGTCGCATAAGAGATGGCGAGTAATGAGTAAGCCACATTTTAGCTACGTTTGCTTCCTTCGCCATAGATGCCGCTTCATAAAATGTCATATGTTTATACTCGATTGCCTTTTCTTTCTTATCTGGTTCTCCATACATTCCTTCACAGACAAACAAATCGGAATTCGCCGCATTTCTGACAATCCCTTCTGTTGGTCTTGTGTCTGTACAGTATGTCACTTTTAATCCTTTTCTAGGTGCTCCCATCACCATATCTGGTGTATAGATTCCCTCTGGCAATTCTACTGTCTCCCCATTTTGCAACTTATTCCAATATCTTTTGTCAAGCCCCAATGCCAATGCTTTATCCAACTGAAACTTTCCTTTTCTGTCTACGACAATATTATATCCGTAACAGACAACATTGTGATTTACGCGAAACGCTTCTATCCGAAATCCATCAAATTCAAAATATTGTTCGCTCTCTGTAAGCTCCATGAATCGAATCTCAAAAGGAAGCTCTGGAGCTACCACGCGCAATGCATGAACCACTTTGGTCAATCCTTTTGGCCCAATCATAGTAAGTGGCGTCGTTTTTTCTGCATTTCCCATTGTAAGTAACATCCCTGGCAACCCTGAAATATGATCTGCATGGTAATGTGTAAAACACATAATATCAATAGGCTTGGGACTCCAACCTTTTTCTTTCATGGCAATCTGTGTGCCTTCTCCACAATCAATCAAGATGCTTGTTCCATTGTATCGCGCCATCAATGAAGTAAGCCATCTATATGGTAATGGCATCATTCCTCCCGTACCTAATAAACATATATCTAATATTGCAATCACCTTTCCTTTCCATCAACTCTACTGTCCATTTCTCACAAAGGTGTGATCCTTTTCCACATAATGACAGCATCATCATTAGGCTTATCATAATAGTGGGGACGTATCCCTTCTTCAACAAAGCCTACTTTCTCATATAATCTGCGCGCCGCACTATTTTTGCTTCTAACTTCTAATGTAAATGCTGCGATGCCACATTGTTGAACACCAAATGTCAAAAGGTGTGCTAGAAGAGCCTCCCCAATATGGTTTCTTCTGTATGGTTCATGAACCGCTACATTTGAAATATCTCCCTCTCCTGCAATTGCAGTAATCATACAGCCACCTAAAATACTGCCAGGCTTCAATGTCTGATCCCCATCTGCAACTGCTACAAAGTAAAAGCGCGTTGGATTTGTGATCGTATCTTCAAAATCTTTGTATCTCCACGGCATAGAAAAGCAAGCTTCTTCTAGTGCAGTGACTTGCTCTAGATCCTCATGTCGTATTTCACGTATCTGATATTGTATTGAATTATTTTGGGTTGATTGTGTTTGTTGTATATTTGCTTTTTGCGCTTGTTCTTTTTTCTCACGCTCTGCCTGAGACAAACGCAAATACTCAGGCGCATGCTCTGCTGCTGTCTGCCATATTCCCTGTCTATACAAACAAGCGCCAAGCGCCGCCACACATGCTGCTCTTTGTCGATTACAACTTGCTGGCGCACAACTGTATGGAACTTTTATTAGCTCTGTTATTTTGTTGCCATATACTGCTACAGCATCCCCTAAAAAAATAACTTCTCTTCCTATTGTATTGATTCGTTTTACAATATCAGCTATATCCACAGCACATTGCTTCTCAAGAATACACAACTGATACTCTGTGTTGTCCACCTTTTCTTTTCTAAATTCATAAAGTCCTGTATACACCTGATTTCTACGCGCATCCATAATAGGGCAAATGAGTGCATTGCTCCCATATACATTATAAGCTAGCGCATCAACTGTAGGCACTGGTATAATGGGGATATTGAGTGAAAACCCCAGCCCCTTTGCTGTCGCTGACCCTATACGAAGCCCTGTAAACGAACCTGGTCCTGCTGCTATGGCTATCGCATCGACTGTACTCAAATCTAATTCTGTCATTTGCCTTACTTCATCGAGCATGGGAAGTAGGGTCTGTGAATGAGTTTTTTTGTAATTTACCGTATACTCTGCAATGGTGATACCATCCTCTACAACGGCTACCGAAGCCACAAGTCCTGAACTGTCTAATGCAAGAATCTTCATAAATCTACATCCTCTTTTCTGTACAGTTTCAACTCTCTTCTTGATTATCCTACCATAATTTTACGGTAATCGAAACCCTTTTCCAAATCTTTTTCTATGATAATTGGCCTAGCATCCGCAGGAATCACTTCTGTTATCAATTCAGCCCATTCTATTATACATATCCCTTGTCCATAGAAATAATCCTCAAACCCAATTTCTTCCATCTCCTCTATAGCGCCAATGCGATATACATCAAAATGGTAGAGTGGTATTCTTCCATTTTCATAGATTTGCACAATGGTAAAGGTTGGACTATTGACCTGCTCTTCAATGCCAAGTCCCGCTGCTAATCCCTGCGTAAACACCGTTTTTCCTACTCCCAGTGCTCCACTGATTGTATATACTTCACCTGGTTTTGCACACAATCCAATTTTTTTCCCAACCTCAAAGGTCTCACTAGGACTGTTTGTCTCAAAATACTCCATAGTACAACCATGCCTTTCTTTTAGTTTGTAAATTGGTGAATCACGTCGAAAAACGTTACTCTTTGCGTTCTTTTTATATGTGATGTCTTATAACTGTCTTTTCTAAAAAATCTAGACACCACACATTCTTATCAAAAACGAATCTTTACTTTTTTAGGAGGCATATAGGTAGAAAGAATCCGAATCAATGCCTCTTTTTTTTCGCCGAGATCTTTTTTAGGAAAAATAGACGCCGTTGTTCGTGATGTATAAAGAATAATACTCTTGGATGTTGACACTGCCTTAATACAACTATCCCAACTTTGATGTTCCTCGTTTTCTCCTTGCGACACACTGATTCCTTCCTGTGTCATTTTATAATGTAACGGCTGTTTAAAAACTGGATTGTTTTGTACTTGTTGTTTTGCTCTAAGAAAAAGTGCACAAGGCAAATATGCTATTAATACTACTCCAGCGATCAGATAGATTACATATTTTGTTGACACAAATGCCATAATCAAAAATGCTCCTACAAGCGTTCCAAGCATCCCTGAAAGGCTTGTATAAGTATGATAGAGCAAATAGTCATATAGCGCACTTGCAGTTACCTTTACATTAAATTCTACTTCCATTTTAATCCCCCATGCCGCCTTTGGCGGCTCAAATAGAAATGAAAAACGCAGT
>CAJUHQ010000158.1 GCA_910586095.1 uncultured Lachnospiraceae bacterium
TGTGCCGCTGTGGTTGAAAAACAACTCCGCAACAATGGTCTGCCCGTTCCTCTGTATCTCGCCCGCTTCTGGTCGCGCTCATGCACTTCGATTTTGCTGATAAACTCGTTGAGAATGGCGGAATTCACTATATTTTTTGAAGAAGCTCTTTTGTAGAACTATGCTTCTTCTGTTCACTCCCCATATCGATCACCCTTATCCCTCTAATATCTTGTCAAACAACAATTCAATTTGTCTGATCTAGATCCTACAAATTTGACTAAACGAATTGACAAAGTTGGTCAAATGGCATATACTTTTATGTGAATTCGTTATCCCAATTACAGTTTTTCTAAAAATAAATGAACGAATTTAATGTAAATTTATAAAAAAGGGATTATTAACATTTTCGCAGAATAGTTCATTCTACGAAAAAAACTCACCAAAAAAAGGATATCTTCTATAGTCTAACATCACTATAGAGATATCCTCTTTTTATATATTTGATCTTATTTTATATTGTTTTGTACATACTCTAGTTCACGCCAAGCGCCGCCCAGCTTGAAGCACCAATAATCGGAAGGGCAAACTGTGTATATGCCGCGGACTGTGGTGTATCAATGTATTTAAACACATCATACATCTGCTTAGGTGTGGTGGGAAGTCCTGTCGCATCATCACAGTTATAAATTCCACAAGCAATTTTATCTGCCTGCTTTTCGTATACATTATCCAACATTCTATGTACAACAAATCCTTTAATCAATGGATTTTTCTCGGCAAGCTTATAAGCATATGCAAAAGATGCAGCTTGTGTTGCCTCATTTGAAGTCATAGAGTTAAACAAAATTTCTGATATAATAATATAACGTACCTGTCCATTCGGCGCAAGAAATGCAGGTTGACTCATATAATTGGTGAACACTTCCATATTCTGAGGATTAATCATTTTGGTATTGGCTGTATGGTCAATCAACCGCAAAGCCTTATAATTTGAAGGCATGTCCCAAAATCTTGCTGCTGTCAAAGGCACTGGATGCGGATGCCAAGCTACACCCCAATCAATGTTACCATGTGAGATGATATCTGTGTTGAATTCATCCATAAATTTCTTTGCTGCATACTGATTCTTTGTACCATCTTCCCAATTCCATCTCTGATCGATACAGGTAAGCACTCTTGCATTAGCATTCTCGCTCTTGATTGCATTGTAGCACATACGAAATGCCTTCTCATACTCTAATGTAAAATTCGTCACATTATAGTTACCTGCAAAATACCACGGATTGTTATTATTCACCTCATTACCTATAATCCAATTGGAGATCAGTCCTGTGGCTGGATTGCTGTAACGTGATGTCAAAAAAGAAAGTAATGCTGCAATAGACTCTGCTCCTTGCTGCTCATCTGTATTAAATGCATAGTGTCTATATCCTCCTACACGCGCCGCAGGTTTTACAGTGAGGGCAGTTGTCGGATCATAGTAATTCACAAGATTCATGGTAACTTCAACCTGCTGTGCAGCAAAAAGGGTCATAACCATGTCATACTCTGCAATAACTCCCTGATTAAAGTTATACACCTTTCCATTATAAGTGTATGGAATGGAAGCGCCTGGTGTAAAGAACCGATTAATCGCCAATTCATAACTTGCATGATGCACTCCAAGATCAGCTAATTGCATTAGTGTCGCGTTGTCCGCTGTGATTCCCTTGATAGATTTCGCCACCGGAATTGGTGCTGTATGTGTCGCCACTGCCTCTGGATTGGTAATATAAAATTCCTGGCTTACTGGCACAAATGTTCCACCTCTAACTGCTGCAACCACAAATTTAGAATACAATTTAGAGTCTGCTGTTCCATGATCGAGTGATGTCACAAAAGTAACAGTAGGTGCATTTGCAGCTACCGCACAAAAATTTCCACTAATAGAATTCTGATAGGGTTTCATCTCAAAAAGGTAAAGATTCCCATCATCGCTTGCTACCCCCGATGCTGATGCAACCACTGTCACCTGATTCGCACCACTAATAATGCACTGACCAATTGTTGCGGTTCCTGCCGCTGCCGCAGTCAGAGACATTATGCACACAAAGGCCATACAAAGTACTGCCCAAAGAGTCCATTTTTTCTTCATTTGATACCTCCATAAAAATAAATGTAAAAATTCCTCATTACACAAGATATGGCTGTAGATGCCATTCCTCTTCTTTGTAATGCACTGCGCCATCTATGGCTGATTATATCATTTTAATCAAAAAATTACAACTGTTCTTATTCAAAAATGTTTATATCCCCAGAGAGGTATCCTCATTCGAAATGCAATAAATGTAGGTACCACTACCTTTTAATCCTTCCTGTTCTTTTCCCAACTTAAAAATATATAATGTTACCTTCAAACACAAATTTTCAACAATGTGAACAAAGTTCAGATTGTTGAAAAAAATCTCTATTTTTTAATTGATCTGTCTGTTTGATTACTACGTATCCTTGTGGCACAACCTACTACAAGCATTAATTTTATCACTCGTCTATCATACACTGTTATGTAATATCATAAGGTGATGAAATTATTTCGGATCGCTGTGTCCACTTCAATTTTGAAAAACAGCTCCATCTATCCACAGAATCAACTGCATACAATCCCATAAAAACACCTGTGAATCCACCTGCAACCTCTGAGGATAGATACTTTGTTCGTGCCTTTCCAAGACAATGCACCTCTTCTTTGTCCACCATATAAAATTGGTACATCTCCTGCGTAGAAAAAACTTCTAAACAAGCTGCTTTTTTCCAATCCAACTCAATTTTTGCAATTGTCTGTTGTGCATCTCCAATACGCAGTCGAAGAAGCACCCACTTTTTTCCAGACTCCTGCGTACAAAATAAATCATAATGATGGTATTCGTCCATATAAAAAGTAACTCCAGCCTCCGCTGCCTCTCCTAGTATTTCCACATACAAATGCGTAAAAAACTCTGATTGGCGTACTCCTATAAAAGTAGGTGAATCTGGTTCATCTAATGTAATCGTAGTTCCGCGCAAATAAAGTTTTTCTTTCTCAAGACGATAATTCTCTTCTTTATAGTCGCGAAGATAAGTCCATCTAGGATTATTTGAAAGTGGTACATCCAATGTAAGATCATAGGAACTTTTTACTTGTTGTTCCCCAGTAATATGCAAATTTTCCCACTCGCAAACCACCCCATCAGTTCCTGCTGTAAACCAGTCATCTTCCTGCCAGTATACTTGTGTCACAAACACTTCACGTCCTAAGTGATGATATGGCTGCCATATATCGCTCTGACGAAATCCCAGACAAACCATATAATACTTCTCGTCTGGTCCTTTCACCAATTCCCCATGACCAATCCCTTGAATCAAACTTTGATTTCCACCTAAATTCCTGTTGGTCAATACAGGATTTTTTTGATAATCCTCATAGGGACCAAATGGCTGTCTTGCCCGTGCATAAGTAATCATATGCCCGTATTCAGTTCCCCCTTCTGCCACCATCAAATAATACCAATCTCCTATATGATACAAATGAGGTGACTCTAAGTACCTACCTCCACTTCCCTGCCATATGGGAACTGTCTTCGTCAATTTTCTTCCTGTTTTAATATCAATTGTACATTGCAAAATACAAGGCGTTCCATCTACATCATTGCCATTACTTGTAAAATACACATTCTTTTCATCAAACAAAAGTGATGGGTCAATTCCTTGCTGATCCACAAAAATCGGTTCTGACCATTCCCCATAAATATCATTTGTAACTATATAGAAATTTTTTGAATACGTATTATTGTTTGTTGCCATGTAGAAGAAGCCATCGTGATATCGCAGCGTAGGCGCAAATACTCCACCTGAGCTAGGTACACGATGCAACTTTACTTGTGATTTTCTTGTAAGGCAATGTCCTATCTGTCTCCAATTGACCAAATCTTCACTCTCAAAAAGTGGAACTGCTGGAAAATACTGAAAAGAACTACAGGCTAAATAATATTTATCGTTTACCTTACATACACTTGGGTCTGGATAAAATCCCCTTATAATTGGATTTTGTACTCTCATTTTTATACCTCTTGCATACCTAACACGTATACCAATCAATCGTTTGAAGATAAACTTTTTTCATGTGTTTATAGAAGAGACTCTTAATTTTTTGACAACAAATATGTCAAAAAGGCATTTCCATTTTGTTGGAACATCAAAGTAGCATCATTCATTCCTATCTTGTACACGATTCCTGTCTGCGGATTCATGACAACAATATTTAGCTCATTGAAACCAACGATCAACATTGCACTTCCATCCTCAAGAGTCACAAGTACGGGAATATCCTGATTGACATAGTACAATACAGCATCTAGACTCACTCCGCGCAGCTCTAACACTGTCGCATCCTTAAGGTTTTCCTCTATTATCTGTTTGGCTGTCTTTCCTGCATCTAACATGGGTTGCACTTTTTTTGTTGAACCTGCAAAAGATAAAATTGTCTCTAAACATACTGCAAGATCAGAGCTATCTTCACTGCTTGCTCTGCCATTGATTGCCATAATTTGATTGCGTGTGCTGCGTGTTGCCCTCTTCCAAACATAATCACCATGTTCATTGACTACTGTACCACTAATCCTATAAGCAAGCTGTATTGCATCTGCCTCGTGTGTAAATGTTCCATCTATACCATATTTTCCGTATACATAGTATCTACTTACTGGCTCTTCTATCTGGATCATTAATTCACGTGAGCCCTCAAACAATACCTGAAGTGGCCTGGTATGTTTCAGCTTTCTAACCTCTATTGTATTTTTAAGCACAATCTGAACAATCTTCTCATAGTTTTGGGTAGCAACCACTTCGGAGGAATTATAACCATTCTCCTCCACAAGATTATTGACAATCTGATCGTTCGTTATCTCATTATAGCTGCCATCCTCCTCGCGTCTCAATCGTGAGAGCGTAATCAAATTGTCTGCCACAGAAGCTTCGGTGACATATATATTTTCTCGGCTATACGTCTTGAGTACTTTGCCTTGTTCATCCTGAATATAGACCACATACATAGGAAAAGACACTGCTCCTGAATAATCAATATTGATATCCTCGTAACGCGCCACCCCATAGATCAAATCTTCATTGATAAATCCAAGCGGAAGCATCCGGCACTGATCGTCAGCCTGAATCTCCTGGCGGTTCCCTGTATTTAAATTCATCAAAATCAAACGAGTACAGTTATATGAATCCGCCGAATTTTGCCACACTAGCATCTTGTCAGTATCTGATACTTGGAAACTGCCTTGTTGCAAATTTCCTGCTATTTCGGTATATGTTTTTTGGAGAAGATCAATAGCCAAAATGGAACCATCTAAATAAATAAAAAAGATACCATTTTTATTTAGATAAGAAAGCTGTTCCATATCTGTCTTCAATGTGGCATAAGATTTATAATAGGGTATAAAAATAAGTTCTTCTACAATATTAAGCATACCATTATACTCGTACACCTGTATGCCAATATTTCCCTCATGACTTCCTCTATTCATATACCCATAGACAATAAAACTTACATTTCCTGTCTCATCCACATTCAATATTTTGATAGCATGATTATCATAATTGTTACGTGGATCTTCCCCCTCATAAAAGCTAAACAGATAGGCAATTTTCTTGTCCACTGCATGATAACAAAAAAGCTGATTTTCATTGACAAAGGCCAGATTGGAGCCACCATCACTCTCTACCATCTGCACATCACTATTACGAATACCCAACATAATTTTATTACCACCATACACATCTGCTTCTGGAACAAAAATCTGATTCATGCTCCGCTCATAATCCAACAAATATGTTCTATCGGAGGTATGACGAATACGAAAAAATTCCAACACATTGTAGCTGTCTACCTTCTGACCTTCTGTAGTCTGTACTCTATAGTTCATGCGAATAGAAGCCGTCTGTGATTCTATTTCACTGATTACAATCTGCGGTTCACTAATCTGCTCAACATGAAGATTAGCCCAACTTACTTGATTTAAAGTACTGTGTATATTCACAAAACTAAGTGTAGTGTTATCTCCCTTTGCATTGGGTTCTAGATAGGTCGCAAGATCTTTCGCCTGCTCCTTGTCAAACGTTTTTTCATGAAACTCCTGTACAAAAGCTAGTTTCTCATATACATTGTAATCTTTTCCCTCTATAATGCGCGTATAATACCGAATAGTTTCATTTCCTATTCGAAGCATCAAAATCCAATTGTATTCCATATCGCTTTCAATGAGATCTTTGATTATCACAGTCGCGCGAATACGATCTGCACTCTCCGCATAATTACTAACTTTAGTACTTTCCACCAAGCGCGATCCATCTATACTTCTCACTTCAAAAGAAATTTCATCAATAGAGTTTCCATACTTATCAATGATAAAACTCAGTGTACGCCCCTCCCCTAGCGGGGTGATTGTATCCCTAAAAAAGCTCCCTACCATCTCCTGCTTCAGTCCATGAAGATAATTGTAGTCAATTCCATTCATATTAATATGAACAGTTGGCAGGGATGCGGGTGCTATGCTCGCCGCAGTCTCCACATTACCCTTATTATATATGCCGCTGCTCACAAAAAGAGCAATAATAAAGACGATAATACAAACAAACACCTTGCTAATCATCCGCTTCATATGAATCCCCCATTCTTGCAAGGTTGCAATACGAATAACGTTCACAATGTGAAAAATGTCGCACTTCAGACATTTTTCATTCTAATCTCAAATCTTCGGTGTGAAACTTCTTTGTGAAGCAGCCTTTGCTGCAAACGAAAACTGCCACAGGCAGTTAGAAGTACTTTTCACTCTAACTCCCATCTGCCTGCTTTAGCAGGCGTACAAATCAGGATGGTGAAATCTTTGATTTCACATTAACTCCCATCTG
>CAJUHQ010000159.1 GCA_910586095.1 uncultured Lachnospiraceae bacterium
AGAAAGGAGAATACAGAATGTTGGAGGTAATGGACGAAATGGCAATCAGCGAAAAGGAATTAAAACTGCTTTTGAATTTTGTAAAAGACAATTTGCAGGAAGCAAGAGAAACAAAAGACGAGGAAAACAGAAATAAGAGGATTGACAAGACGCTTGAACATATCCAACAGTATTTAGAGGACTAACTTATAACCTTTACAATTTCAAAAACTATGCAGATGAAAGTGCGGCGGTTTCCGTTTGGAACTATGTCGCGCTTTTTCTTGTTTTCTACATATATCGGGAAGCAATGTATACAAAGGTGAGTGCATGAGGTTAATGAAGTATTGCATTATACCAATTCCCAAACTTATGGATAGCCATGCTGTTGATATTTTGTTATTTTTGAGAAAATACAAAAAATACTTGAAATTAACTGAAAATATAGTACAATGATACTGTATAAAGTTTGAGATTTAGTGATTCTAAGACATCAAGGAATATCGTCTAAGAGATACTAAATTTTAAATGAAATATTTGTGCTGCAAAGCAGCATAACAGGAAGTGTAAGAGTTGTTGATGATTAGCAATAAGTTAATTATCAGGCAATAAAACAGTCATATGAAAAAGAACGGAAAGGGAGAGAGAATGGCGGAATTACAATGGAAAATTGATGGAATACGCTTTAAAAGCCAAGAAGAATATCAGGCGGCGCTTAGGGACAAAGAACTCATCGATTCCATTACCGACAATCTGGATTTGAAGAATCCAAAAGACGTTGAGAAGCTCTACATGGAATTAAAAAAAGGTAAGTATGAGTTTGAATCCATAGCAGGCAGGCAGTTTGACGACAATATCTATGAACTGTACAAAGAGATAAAAGAGAAGGAAAGACAAAAAGCAGAAGCGGCAAAAGCTCAAAAAGAAAAACGAAGGCAAGAGATTGCAAAAGTAAAGAGTATTTTGACAGGACAAAATATTCGGTATAAGAAAACGCCGCGCAACAATGAACAACAAGTGCGCCTAGAAGATTTTGACGAGGAGATGCAAAAAGAAATTTTGCTGGCATTGAAGAGAAGGGAACTCAAGCGAAAAATAGTCACAGTTGCCTGCGTTGTGTTGTGTATTGTCAGTTTTGGATATCTGGGTGCATATTATCAGGTGTCGGCAAAGAGTGCCAATGAGTTTAGAGAATTGGCAGCCTTAAAAGAGGCGGGATTGCAAAATGCAATGTCAGGTTCGCGGGAAGTGACCATTCACTATACAAAGGATGAAACAAAGACACCAGATATTCTTCCAGAATATGAGCTGGTTCATAACAAAAATCAAAAACTAATTGGATGGATTAAAATTGACGACACAGTTATTGATTATCCTGTCATGCAGACAGTCAATAATGAATATTATCTCGATCACAATTTTAATCAGGAGGAAGATAGAAACGGCTGTATTTTTATGGATTATCAATGTGATGTGATAAAAGGAAATGACAATATTATCCTATATGGACATCATATGAAGTCAGGGAAAATGTTTGGAACTTTAAGTAAATACAGTCAGCAATCTTACTATGAAGAACATCCTATTATCCAGTTTGATACCATATATGAAAAAGGAACGTATCAAGTGATGTATGTCTTTCGTTCAAAGGTATACTCAGAGGAAGAGGTTAATTTTAAATATTATCAATTTTTTGATGCAACATCTTCCAAAGAGTTTGATTCGTATATGAACGAAATGGCGAAGCTGTCTTTGTACGACACAGGAGTGACAGCACAATATGGAGATCAGTTATTGACTCTTTCCACCTGTGACTACAAAGAAAAAGAGGGACGATTTGTAGTGGTAGCAAAGCGCATAGACAATCCGTAAATAGTTCAAGCTATCTTCTATTGGTGATAAAAGAAGATAGCTTTTTTGTGAATATAGAAAAAACACTTGAAATTAACTGAAAATATAGTACAATAGAATATATATGTAAACCAATGGGCGACAATTTGTGTGTGAAGGGGGCGTTTTCACGGTGAATTGGACAATTAAACAAAAAATATAAAAAATATATTTAATAAGTACAAAGACTAATTGTATCTATTAAAATAGACGATATTAATAATGATAGGCCTGTCGAAATGGACGGATAGGGATGATGTGAAAGGCAGCGTTTTTTCACTTCTAATTTTGGGCGGCATGGGGGTATTGTATGAAACAGAGTCAGATACAAACAGAATGGACAGCAATCAGAGCAGGGACTGACAATGTCAAAATAATCATAGAAAATAGGGATTTTCATGTGAGACATCCTTCACATGAAGCGTATTTGTATCGCTACAAGCGACAAATCTAAAAAATAGAAAAAGGGTTCTAAAGGGAGAAAGAATACTGAATAGAAAATGGGGAGACGCGATATGACTAAAAGCGGGAAGAAAAAGAACGGAAAGCTGAGAAGGAGAATACAGCGAACAATTGCGGCAGTTACAATGATAACGGCAGTTGTAGTTGCTGCCATACCAGTAGAGAATCTCGGGACAGTGCAAGCGGATAATAGCAGAGCATTGCTTCCTGATATGACAAGCGAGATTGATGCAGAAACCGCCCATTATGAAAAAAATAACTATGAAAATGCTTATTCAGGTGGTACTGCCATAGTACAGCGTATTATAGAGAGTGGTGGCGGCGGCTCATTTATTGATGTGTTCGAGGTCAAGAAACAGTCAAGCGGCAATGTGGCTATGATTATCAATGATATCATAGGGGATGGGTTTCATGGGAGTGAAACAGAACTGACAATCAACTCTACAGAATACTGTGACTATGTTCAGTTTGACGAAGCTTTTATTGGAGATGTAGAAAAAGGATTGAATGATAGTTCTGGTGCCGCTAAACAGTTTGCAGTAACATTTGGCAATACACCGCAATCATTTAATGTGCCTAGTACGGCTCCATCGGGCAGTGGCTTAAGCAATATACAGTTCAATACAATTGATACTGCTAGTCTGACAGATACATCAGTCGCTGTACCAATTACCATCAATACAAATACAAATGCCCAGGGATATACGAATTTTTCAAGTTTAACTAATTTAAGTTCCAAAACAATGTATGAACAAAGCTTTGGGCAGAGAATTTACAATGAAAGAATCTCAGCGATCAATGCATACAATCAAAATGCAACTAGTCTTGCTGCAAATATAACTAATTTTATAACAAGAGTTACAGCTACTAATTATACGTGGCAAGGTAGTGACACCACCGAGTGGAATAACTATGTCAATCAGGCCAATACGTTAAACAACCGATATAATTCTTTGCAAAGTCTGTCAACTCCGTGGACAGATTTTGACAAGGCGGATAACGGTCTTGATAGTATTGTTGATTATATTATTCGCAATTATTGTAAAAACGGAACTACTGGTTTGGTGAATTTTCGGTTGAAGGGATTAACAAAACGAATTGCTGGTACTGGTGGCAAGTCAGAGAGTGTTTATGTTCCACAGTATACAGGACAGGGAAATTATACAGGAATGTTAGATACCAAACAATATCTGGCAAGCACTAGTGTTGAGATCCGTGGAATCGCAAGTTCTGATACCACAAATAAAGCTTTCAAAAAGACTCTTTTAAATACGATCGTTCTTCCATCGGGCCTTCAGTTTATAGGAGAAGGGGCATTTAGTGAGTCAAATCTAACAAGCGTGACTGTGAATGCAGGTGCATGTGAGATTATAGGAAAAGAGGCATTTGCAGGTTGTACACGTTTAGCAACCATTAATTTTACATTTGGTGGGGGCGATGGTTCTAACCGCTTCATGACAATAGATAACAAAGCCTTTTATGGTGCAGCGATCACCAGTGTAAAAATTCCGTATTCTGTAAAGACAGTGGGTGCAGGGGCTTTTGCTAACGCAACCTCTTTGACAGAAGTTATTTTTGATGACACAGGGCGCGGCTCTGATATTGATATTGAAAAAGGGGCTTTTTATGATTGTACTGCATTGGCAAAGGTAGAATTTCCGCAAAACAATACAAGACAATATAAAATACAAAAGGGTGCATTTGCAATTGTCAATCCCGGCGGTGCTCTTACCGATTTCAAGTTTCCAGGTGGTAATGTTGATATTAATTATGGAAACAATGCAGATGATTATGATTATATTCTTGCAAACAGGAATACATTAAAAACCGTGACATTTCCAGGAGGATTAAAAACACTAGTTCCTGACAATACACTGGCAGGCTGCAATAATCTTTCCTATGTGGTCTTTCCAGAAGGGGCTAAAAAGGCAGGATATACCCCCGACAAATTATTTGCTGATGTGTGGGGCGATCCAGGATTTTATGTGGAAGGCCCAGAGATTTTGGATACGCCAACAAGTAAATCCACGCCAAGAGAGACAACATGGAAGGCAAAGGCTGGTCTGACAAAAACGAATCCTGATGTATGGGCACTTACATCTGTACCATATAAGTTCACAGACAGCAATGGTAAAGTTCACTTTGAAATAGGAACCGGTCATGAGACTGATCAGGATGGGAATCCGATTGGCCCCCCAAAATATATTGCCAATATTGAGGTCATTGACAACAATAATAAATTAGCATCCTTGGTAAGTTACTTTCCTGCTCCCACATCTGGTACACCTACAAAACCTGAAAAAGTATGGCTTACAATACCAACCAAAGTAGGCGAGTATAGTGTTGTCTCTATAGAGCAAGGTTGTTTTGATGATGCCAAAGACTTAAAAGATAATGTTACGCAATTGACAATAGGGGATAGTGTCAAAGACATTAAAGCAGGCGCTTTTAAAGAAATGAAGGCTTTACAGTGGGTTGATATTGGTTCAGCAGTTACCAATATCGAGAGTGAGGCTTTTGCAGGATGTGAGAAGCTGGAAAATGTTGTATTTAGCCAAGCGATCACCTCTACGTTGAGTGAAGATGACGTGGAGTACTGGCAGGAGTTAAAGATCGCAGATGATGCATTTAAAACAAATTCTAAGCGACTGACATTTCATGGGGCAGTTAACCCAAACTATGCTCCCTTTAAGATCGCAATGTCTGCAAATAACTCAGATTTGTTAAAGACTGAAAACCAGATCTGTTACAAGACAGACGCGCCTTTGAATCTGACAATCATCCGAAATCGTAATGATGGAAAGGCGACATTAATTAATTATCCACACTATGAAGATATAAAAGTAGAAAATCAAGATATTGTTAATATATTTGAAAAAGTGTATATTACAGGTCAAAGCATAACTGAAGAAGAGAGGGAGAAACTGAATTCGGATGCAGGTAAGGCGATCATACAGACTCTAAAAATGGAGCTGCCAAGTGGTATCGAGAGCATTGACTCAAAATCATTTTTTGATACAAAAAATGAGGTAGATTATTCGTATTTTACCCAAGAGTACAAGAAAACCGCAGCTACAGAAAACTCAAAGACACAAAGTGAGTATGAAACAATTGATGTTACAGTAAATATAGGTCAAATCCAAAAAGTCGATAATTTAATGAAATCGTATTCGATTGATGGAGCAGCGCATCCAGAAACATACCATAAAGATGAACGCTATGCTGAAGTTATTGGTGATACTGCTTATAAGAATGATAATCCAGATTCTTCAATTATTGTTTCTACAGGAGGCTTGTTTAGCGGTGGATTCCATGAGGCTACTATAACGGGGACAGATCCTGCAGAAAGTGTAATCTGGTCTAATCCCTATGAGGGACATACATACAAAGAAGTTTATACTTCAGGCAATGATTATCTGACCTCCATCAATATGCGCGGGGTTAAGGAATTGCCGCAGTATGCGTTTGATAGCTGTGAGAATCTGTTGACAGTAACTTTTAATGCAGTAGAAAAGATGGGCAATCTGCCATTTAGAGGCTGCAAAAATCTGTATAATATCAATACAGGGGACAGCAAGTTTGCTTTTGAGAATCTGCTGCTCTACGAGAAAAAGGATGATGGATCGACAGAACTTATACAATGTCTAGAAGGCAGAGGACAAAGGTCGGATAATGGACAGAATTATTATACAAATGCTGTCACAAGTGAAAGAGATCCTATGCTTGCCACGGTTAGTAGTATTAGAAAAGGTGCTTTTTCAAATTGTACAGAGATTGCTACAATCAATTTGGAAGATTCAAAAATACGTAATATTCCAGAGAGAGCCTTTGAAAACTGTGAGAATTTGTTCCAGGTGACTTTACCTAAAACTGTCAGTACAATTGGACCAAAGGCATTTAATGGGATTAAAGTGAGACAATTGTATCTGACAATCGAAAATCCAAATTGTCAGATTGCTAAAGATGCATTTGATTTTAAACATACAAACTCAGTGACTATTTACGGCATTGAAAAACTGGAGAATGGTGATCCAAGTACCACCTATGAGAGTTATGAGATAATTAAGAAAGAACTCGAGGAGAGTGGATTAGGGGGAGATCAAATTCATTTTGAAGAGCCAAAAGATTTGATGTATATACTTACTTTCCAGGATGAACTAGGTAACATTATTGAGGCACTTCCAGTAGGCAAGGGTGAAACACTTAGGAATCCACCCACAGCTCCAAATAAAACGGGGTATAGGTTTGATTATTGGATATGTACAGATGCTCGTGATGAAAATGGCGCTACGATTACACTTACAGGGGAAGCAACGTATTCAAATGTAACAGGGAATAGAACAATCAGACCAATCTATGTAATAGATAATTCTTCTATTGTTCCAGATGGAAACGATCACAAGTTGACAGTAGTAAACGGCAAGGCAATGATAGGCGGAAACATGGT
>CAJUHQ010000160.1 GCA_910586095.1 uncultured Lachnospiraceae bacterium
GCTGCGCAATGGGGCGCCTAAACGTATCTTCACGGTCTGCGCAGTAAATGCTCAGACCTGTCTGAACTGTTACTAAATAATCTTTTTATTATGAATTTAGATCACATTCTAGTTGACAATCACATGGCTCCTTTTCCACATGCATCGCGTTGTACTCTTTTGCTTCAACACATCCCATTGTACGATAAAATGCTTGACTCTCCACAGCAGAATGTGCTGATATATAAAGCTTGCTTGCTCCTTGTTCTTTTGCAAACATTTTTGCTTTCTCAAACAATACTTTCCCGATTCCCATACCACGCATGTCCTCAGAAACATGAATACTAGACAGATCTAGATATTGTTTGCGACTGCCAAACAACTCAGATTCCACACTGACAAATCCCTTTAATCCCCCCTCTGCAAAAGCACCTACCACAAGGCCACCTGTCGTAATTGTATTGCGCAAATATGCAATCAATTCTACATAGTCCTGCTGTGTCCAATCATCCACAAAGGCAATATCCTTTATTTCCCATTTTCCATCAATCTTTCTCCAACACTTTGTTACATTCTGTCTTCTACAAAAACAAGCAAATAAATTGAAGTCTAATTCTTCTATCCCCACTTCCCGATATACCACTGTGTAGTTCCTCCAATAACAAGTTTTGAATTCTTAACTAACCTATTTGATTTTTGTCGCAACAACTCTTTCATTCATATACAGTTAATACATACATCCAAAACACATACTTTCATTTATAAAAAATACTTGGCGGCAATGATGTATTGACATATAAAGCAAAACATCCTCCACACAGATGACAACTTCCATCTGCTGCGGAAGATGTTTCCATCACCTTAATAGCACATTTTATTATCTATTCATCTCTAGCTGTGGGCCTGTAGATTGATGATTTTGAATAATTCCATCAATTTCTTTTAGATCTGATGAGGGCAAATCACCAGGTATAGTATTTTTTACTGCTGCTGTAGCATTACCGTACTCCATAGCTTTACGACAATCCATATTGTGAGAAAGTAATCCATACAAAGCACCCGATATGTATGCGTCACCACTTCCAATCCGATCTACCACATCAATATTCTCATAAGGTTTTTCCTGCATATAGCAATCATTAATTGCATCATAAATACAAGATCCAAACGAATGAGTCTTAGGAGAATGAACAACGCGCTGTGTAGCGGCAACAACACTAATACTGTACTCTTGTGTAAAGCTTTTCATCATCTCTTGAACGGTACCTTCCTTTTTAAAGGTCAGCCGTGCTGTCTCCTCAGAGCAGAAAAATACATCCACATATGGAAGAATCTGCTCAATACACTCCCTAGCTTGTTCACCTGTCCAAAGATTTCCGCGGAAGTTTACATCAAAGGAAATTAATGTCCCATTTTCTTTAAAACGTTTAATCATTTCAATGGCAGTGTTTCTTGTCTTTTGTCCCAAGGCAAGTGTGATCCCTGTCGTGTGGAAACAGCGCGCCGAAGTGAACATCTCCTCTGGGAAATCTTCTATTGTGATATCTGTAAATGCTGTATTTTTTCTATCATACACTACATTGGGCTTTCTAGGATGTGCGCCATATTCATAATAATAAATACCAAGTCGCGAATCTTTTGCCTTGTCATATACTAAATAGTCATCACTCACTCCACAAAATCGAACACGATTTTGTATATATCGTCCTAAATCATTAGCAGGAACTCTTGAAATAATACCTGTGCGCAATCCCAAAAGTGAAGTTCCTGATACCACATTGAGTTCTGCACCTCCTGCTTGCTTTTGAAATGCATCTCCTCTAGTCAGTCGCTCATTGACTGGCGGCGACAAACGCAATAAAATTTCTCCAAGCGCCAACAAGTCAAATTCTCTTCTTTTAACCTTATCCATACCTTGCACCTCATTTTAAATTTGTTGACTATAACCGACATCATGTAAAGTCTATTATTTGTCAAGCCAGACAATCCAGTCATAGACTTCTACATTAAATCCCATTGATTTACTTTTGTAAATATCCACGAATTTCTCCGTACTGTAAGCTCTTTCAAGAATCAGTTTATCATACCCATGCCTAAAATTCTACCTTTTTCTAAAAAGAAACAAGTATTATTATCCTATTCTGAAGCATATTATCCCATTGTGAATGTCATGTTCAATAAAGGAGCAAAAAATCAAAAACACAAGACAGATCATTAGCACCACTCTATTCCAAACCAAATCATGACAGACAACAAAAAAACATTACAAAATCCCTCATATCTCTATTTTATTTGATTTTAGCACATGCAAAAAAATCTATTTTATTTTTTAGAATGAAGTATTATAATAAATCCACCCATACTTGGAATCTGCAATATAGTAAAACTATGGATTTTAGAATGAGTGACAGAAATACACTCTGCACAACGTTTCAAACAACTGCTCATTCCACAAATGGCAATCAATAAAATTGTTTTAGCAAAAACATGTTGTATTTAATTATAAGATACACAACTATAATGCCTTTGCAGAAATATTTTAAAAGATGTATTTTAGGAGATCCTGTATCTTCTTTTCTCCTTCTCATCCTATTGTGAATTTCACAGTTTTATCACATTTAGATAACAATTGAAACACAATTTACTTATATAGTATAACCATAACAACGATATCCACCAAACAATTACCAAAACCATTTTCGATTTTGAAAGGAGACTATATATGGAACTGGGAAATAATAACAATAGCAATCAAAGTCAATGTTATAATGATGTTGCATGGAATAACAACACAGTCATACAGGCACCTCCTGCTATTTTAAATAAAAAACAAAAAAACTCAGGAAATTTTAAGAAAAAAGTGATTCCTGTCGTATGTTTAGGTCTAATTTTTGGAGTAACTGCGGGCGCCTCCTTTAGTGCCCCTGCCTACTTAGCAACAAGAGAACTCAAACAAACCAAGGCTGAAATCGAACAGATGCAGGAGGATTTAGCTGCTATTTATTCCAACAAGCCTTCTATAAACACCACAACAGATTCGCTTTCTACCTCAAATGTTTCCTACAATGCAGACAAAAACGCAACCATAACAGCCATTGCTCAAAACTGCTTACCTAGTGTTGTGTCCATCACCAATAAAGGGATCACAGAAGTTAGAACCATGTTTGGCACTTACCAACAAGATACTACTAGCAGTGGTTCTGGTATTATTATCGGTCAAAACGACTCTGAGCTTTTGATTGTCACAAACTATCATGTTATATCCGGAAGCAATGAACTTAGTGTAATCTTTAGTTATGATGAAGATAGTGACAATCCTTCTCTTGTCAGTGCTAAAATCAAAGGGTATGAGGCAGACAAAGATCTAGCTGTTATTTCTGTATCTCTCTCTGATATCACGGAAGATATGCGTTCCCAAATTAAAATAGCAACCATTGGAAATTCTTCAAACTTAGTGCTTGGTCAAGAAGTCGTAGCAATTGGTAATGCTCTTGGATATGGCCAGTCTGTTACTACAGGGATTATTAGCGCACTAAACCGCGAAGTTACTGTATCCGATGATAATGGTGGCACCATCACCAACAAATTGATTCAGACAGATGCTGCTATCAATCCAGGTAACTCGGGCGGAGCGCTCCTAAATATGAACGGTGAACTGATTGGTATTAACTCTGTAAAAGTTTCTTCAAGCTCTGTGGAAGGAATGGGTTATGCCATCCCAATTTCTGATGTACAGTCTATTATTGAGGAACTAATGCTTAAAGAAACACGGGACGTCGTTGAGGAAACTGCTCAGGGATATCTAGGGATTGGTGGTACTGATGTGACAAGTGAGATTTCAAAAACATACGATATGCCAATTGGTATATATATCAATACCATCTATGATAATTCACCTGCAAAAGCAGCAGGACTTGCAAAAGGTAATATTATCACCAAATTTGATGGTCAAACAGTAAGGTCCATGAGCGAACTCAAGTCACTGCTCACCTATTATCGCGCAGGCGAAACAGTGGATATTATCGCTATGGTACAAAGTGCCGATGGGTACTCTGAACAGACTTTTCAGCTTACTCTTGGGACAAAAGAAGTGTTAGGTGATGACGCAAACTCTTCCAATGACACACAAGTGCAACCTGAATCTCCCTCTGGTGGCTATTACAATCCATTTGACTTCTGGTCAAACTTCCCTTATTAATGGAGGGTACACTACCTGCACTTTTCAAATATATGTTCGCTTTTTATTACACTATGATTACAAGTATTTATTCGAAAAACTTTTCTCATATCTCCTTTAACACAGCGGTCTTATTCATATCACTGTGTTAGGTAAAATACAGGTTTTTAACAACCTGTATTTTATTTTGAGGTATACAAATATAGAACAATTTGATATACTTAGCTATATCTTTTTTGGATGTTTTGCAATAGTTTTATCATAACAGATCCAGATGTTATAGAATAGACAAATGCACAACATAGGTCAACTAGTGTACTGCCTTTTTCATATCTAGTAAAACTTCGTAGAATATTTTTCTGAATGTGCAATTAATCATAAGTCATAGCATAACAATGGATACGCCATGACTTCAAAAATGAGAATAGTATTATCAGAAAAATATGTTGGGATCTTTGCCTGAATATGAGCTAGACAGCACAATAGTGCAATTTTTAATCATTCTACAGGAGGTTTGCATATGAGCAAGCAAAAAGTAGTGGTTGCACTTGGACATGACGCCCTTGGTTCCACCACTCTAAAGCAACTTGACGCCGTAAAAAAAACAGCAAAGGCCCTAGCTGACTTAGTCGAAGCAGACTATCAACTAACCATCACTCACAGCAATGGGCCTCAAATAAGTATGATCCACAAGGCAATGAGCGAATTGCATCGTATTTATACAGACTACACCCCTGCGCCTATGTGCGTATGTTCCGCAATGAGTCAAGGTTATGTGGGTTATGATATCCAGAACGCATTGAAATCCGAACTCTTACGACGCGGTATTTCTAAGCCCGTCAGTACCCTGTTGACTCAAGTAACTGTAGATCCTTATGATGATGCCTTTTATGAGCCCAAAAAGGCACTTGGCCGCTATATGTCAAAAGAGGATGCAGATCTTGAAGTCAACAAAGGAAATTATATTGTCCAGGAGGCCAAAGGCTATCGCAGAGTTGTGGCAGCTCCGCATCCTATTGATATTGTGGAGATTGATGCCATCAAAACACTAGCCGATGCCGATCAAGTAGTCATTGCCTGTGGTGGAGGTGGCATCCCTGTCATTGAACAGCAACACATTTTAAAAGGTGCTTCTGCTGTCATTGAAAAAGATAGTATCGCTGGAAAACTTGCTACAGATTTACAGGCTGATGAACTCATTATCCTCACTAGCGTTGATTATGTATTTTTGCATTATGGGCAAGAAAATCAAACGCCCATCAAAACGATGTCAGTTGAGCAGGCCAAGTTGTATATCTGCGACGGACAATTTGGCGAAACTGATATGCTACCAAAGATCATGGCGGCAATCTCATATCTGAGCGCGGTTCCTTCCGGAAAAGCCATCATCACTTCTCTTGATAAAACTGCCGATATTATCAGCGAAAAAACTGGAACCATTATCACTAGTTAATACTATGCTAAAATTATAATAATGTCCTATCATAATCATTTAAATTTCTTATAACGTAAGCAATTACAACCTGTAGTGTCTGACTCATACTCAGACACTACATTATTGTATTGGCTATCTAACAATTCTGTCTAACTAGTTTGTCAATCTGTACTATCAAAAAAACAAATCATCACTTTTTCCCAAATAATTCTGCTACTACTATAAGCGCTGCACCTGCAAAAATGCCAAAATCGGCTATATTAAAAACAATTGTACTACAACGTTTTGACCATTTTGTAAGTAATGGATGACCTACTTTTTTTGTCATAGGAGCAAACGAAAAATAATCCACAACATAGGATCGTCTGCATCGATCATATGTATTGCTATACGCACCTCCTATAATAAGCGCTAACCCTGTCTTAAGCATCTTTTTTTCTTCTCTACCAAATGCTACTAGCAGTCCTCCTGTCACAAGTATTGTACATGCTACAGACAAATATACCACAAATGTTGGATGACTCTCTCCAATATTAAGTAGCGCTCCTTTGTTATGAGATCTTTTTAATAGTATTTTGCCCCCCAATATGGGATGTGTTTCCCCAATCTCCATATTTTTTTCTATGTATGATTTTATTGTGCTGTCTAGCGCAAAAAGAGACAAAACAATCAAACTATAAGCCATCTACCAATCCTCCTCTTCCTAAAAATAGTAGCAGTTTAGCCCAAAATTGCCAAACTGCTACTTCTCACATGAACTCCCATCTGCCCGCCTTAGCGGGCTCTTCAATCAGGATAGGTGAAATTTTATATTTCACATGAACTCCCATCTGCCCGCCTTAGCGGGCTCTTCAATCAGGATAGGTGAA
>CAJUHQ010000161.1 GCA_910586095.1 uncultured Lachnospiraceae bacterium
TATGGAGTTGTGGGAAAGTCTGTTTGCAGAATGTGGGAAAGCTGCACTTTAGCTCACTTTCTATCAGATTGTTTTCTCTTCCTGTCTATTGCATAAAATTTTTAACAAAGTCCACTGCGCATATGGGATTTTATAATAAATTCATATCATGTAATGCCTAAGATGTCTTATACCATTGCAGGCAATATGTTTTAGTACATTTCTTTATGTTTCATATCGTACAGAATAACAGAATGGTTGTAAATCCCAACAATGATAAAATGCAAAAAGAGAGGATAAGTTACCTATTTTAAATATTTACAAATTTAATCACAAACGACTCATTTAGATAATGACCAACTACAGTACTTAAAGAATCATTGTGTAGCAAACTAAGAAAGAATTGCATAGATAATTTAACAGCGAAGGAGAGAATCGGCTATACTATATAGTCAGAAAATGGTAAAATAAAACGAAAGATAAGAAAAAAATTATAAATATTGACAAAAGTAGAAGGAGAACGATATATGGTCGCACATATTTCAGAAGACGGGAAAAATAGAGAAGAGTCTGTGGCACAACATACAAAAAAGACCACATTTTTGTGCGAAAAGAAGGGGGCACAATGTGGACTTTCTAAGGTGTTATCACTGTGTGGTATTTTTCATGATATGGGGAAAAACAAACAGAAGTTTGATGAGTATATCCATGCGGACAAGGCAGTCAAACAGTCGTTAAAAGGGACAATCGCCCATGCATCGACAGGAGCAAAGTATATCTATGATCTGCATCAAGATAGTGTGGGCAGTAGAAAATATATGGTTGAGATGATTTCCTATGCAGTGGCTGCTCATCATGGCTTATTTGATTGTGTAGATATTGATCAATCAGATCTTTTTTTCAAAAAAATAGACAAGGTTGAAGACTATGAGGAGGCATGTACTCATGCAAAACAAGACTATTTGCAGGACTATGATCTCAATGCCATTTTTGCGGAAGCATCTTGTGAATTTGATGCAGTCTGGAGTAAGATCAAAGAATTATTCGACGAATTAAAATCGTTGCTAAGATCTAGACAACTAGAAAATCCTAGAGAATTGTTGAGTAATAACAAATTATTCTGGCTTGCATGTTTGCAGCGGCTTATATTGTCTATCCTTATTGATTCGGATTGGGAAGCAACATCAGATTTTATGGAGGATATTGATACTGAGTCAAAAATAGCTGTATGGAATACAAAGAAGATTTTTGAGAAAGCAACCCAAAACTTTGAAGCATATATGCAAAAAAAGAGACAATCTATTCAAGTTTCAGAATTGACAGAAAAAGAAAAGAGGATTTTTGAAGCGCGAAATACTTTGCAAAAGGAATGTAGACAGTTTGCTAAATATCCTGCGGGAATCTACTGTCTGCCAATTCCTACGGGTGGCGGAAAGACACTGAGTAGTCTTGCTTATGCCTTAGAATATTGTAGACAGCATCCAGAAACTGAGCGCATTATTTATGTATCACCATATATTAGCATTACAGAACAAAATGCACAGGTATTTCGAGATGCAATTGGCATGGATCAATGGATTTTAGAACATCATTCGTCTGTAGTTAGGAGTGAAAACACAGAGAATGAGGACTATAGAGAAAATAAATGTGCAAGGTATGAGATTAATTGGGAGGAGCCCTTTATCTGTACCACATTTGTGCAATTGATGAATACTCTTTTTTCGGACAAGAGTGAGTCTATACGACGCATGCACAGACTTGTCAATTCGGTGGTCATTATCGATGAAGTGCAATCGATGCCAATCAAGTGTGTTCATACTTTTAACTCTATGATAAATTTTTTAAATAAAGTATGCAACACCAATATTATTTTGTGCACTGCTACACAACCAACATTAGAGGAGGCACAATGCCCTATTTGTTATAGTGAACCAAAGTACATGATTAATCAAGCTACAGAATGGTTTAGACAGTTTGAACGCGTAAAAATTGAACCCCCCAGAAAGGGACAAAAGTATACATTTGAAAGTCTTGCTGCCGAAATTTCGCAACAGATTATAAATGTTCAATCGATTCTTGTGGTTCTAAATACAAAAGCATCTGTAAAAAAGTTATATGATCTGTTGCAGGCACAACATATTCCTGTTGCATATCTCACAACAAATTTATGTGCTGCACATAGAAGTGATAAGATTGAAGAAATCAAAAAAATTCTTGCAGACAGACAAAAACCAATAGTAGTGGTCAGTACCAATTTGATTGAGGCAGGGGTAGATATTTCGTTTGAATGTGTGTATCGTTCTATGGCGGGATTAGATAGTTTGGCACAGACTGCGGGACGATGCAACAGAAATGGAGAGTTAGATTATGGAGTGATTCACTTAATTATGCTGGATGGTGAAAATACTGGTAATATGGAGGAATTGCAACAAAGTATCCGAACTGTACAACAGGTATTGTTTGCGTATGAGGATAGTGATAAACGTGATAGCCTTCTTATGCCTAAATGGATGGAGCAATATTATAAAAAAATATACATTCATGAATCAGACAAAATGAATTTTCCGCTCAAAGAGTTAGATACCAACATCCTAGAGCTTTTATCTACAGGATTTGAACTAGAAGAAAAGAGACATTATATGAATCAGGCATACAAGACAGCGGGACAAAACTATAGAGTCATAGATGAGTATTCGTTCGGAGTCATTGTGCCATACAAAGAGGGAACCAAACTTATAGAATCACTTCAAAGTGCATCCAATTTGACGAGTATCAAAACGGCTGTACGGCAAGCACAGCGCTACACGGTCAATGTCAAAGAAAGTCAACGCAAGAAATTGGATGGATTGATACAGCCAATAAGTGATATATTTCCCAATCTTTATATGGTGGCAGCGCCTGGTGCATACAATTTGGATTATGGGATTACGCCAGAATGGGATACGTTAATCATATAAGTTATAAAAAGTAGAGTTATAGGATGTTATATTTTGTCACCAATGATAATAAAGCCGTATTTGGTAAGATCAAACAATAGAAAAAGAAGCAAGAAAGGATGGTGGGCATGCAAAAACCAAACAGTATTGAGTATTGTGTATATGGACGATATGCATTATTTACAGATCCTTTGTCAAAGGCAGGTGGTGAGAAATGCAGCTATCAGATCCCTACATATCAGGCTCTAAAAGGAATAACCGAATCCATTTACTGGAAACCAACGATTACATGGGTGATTGATGAATGTCGTATTATGAATCCAATACAGACAGAATCCAAGGGAATACGACCAATCAAATATAGTGGCGGAAATGATTTATCGTACTACACTTATTTGACAAAGGTGAAGTATCAGGTCAAAGCGCATTTTGAATGGAATGAGAATCGCGAGGATTTGGCGCAAGATAGGAATGAAAACAAGCATTACGACATTGCAAAAAGAATGTTAGAAAGAGGAGGGAGGCGCGATATTTTTTTAGGTGCGCGAGAATGTCAAGGATATGTGGAGCCTTGTGTATTTGGTGAGGGGAAAAGTGCATACGAGGACATAGATAAATTATCCTTTGGCATTATGGTGCATGGAATTACCTATCCCGATGAGGCGGTCAGAAAGGAAGAGAAAGGGAAAATGACAATACGACTTTGGAATGTGCAAATGATAAAGGGAGTATTACAGTTTCCGCGTCCTGAGGACTGTACAATCAGACAAGTTCTGCGAACTGCAAAGCAAAGATCTTTTGTGGCCCAAAAGAATTTTGAAGGATTACAAGAATTTGAGGGAGGTGACATGTTTGGCATGGTTAAAGACATTAGCTGAGACGTATGATGTCTATGCAAGTTTGGCGGGAGTTGAAAAAAATGAGCAGGCAATATTGCTTCCTATTTCCCATTCGACAGCAACTGCACAGATTGAAATAACAATTGATAGGAAAGGAACATTTCAGGAGGCTAGAAAGCTGGATAAAGGAAATGATGCGATTACAATCATTCCAGTGACAGAGGATTCGGCGGCTAGAAGTAGCGGTATTGCCCCCCATCCATTATGTGATAAGCTTTGTTACATAGCAGGAGATTATACAGAATATACAGGAGACAATAAGGAAAAATATTTTGAGGCCTATATAGAACAATTGCAAGATTGGGTAGAGTCTGAGCATACACATTCGATGATACAAGCCATATATGAATATATTAAAAGAAAATCATTGATACAAGATTTAGTATCTAGTCAAGTGTTGGAATTGGATGACGAGGGAAAACTTACAGATCGTACCAAAATTCAAGGATTGGGGCAAACAGGTGCTATGGTACGATTTATTGTCTATGGAACAGAAAATCCGAATGAGGTATGGAAAAATCAAACGTTATATCAAAAATATGGTGATTATTATCAACAAAAATTAGGAGAGAAGAAGTTGTGCTATGCATCTGGAGAGATCGAAGCATGTTTAGACAAACATCCTTCAAAAATACGCAATAGCGCTGATATGGCAAGATTGATTTCGGCAAATGACACATCGGGTTTTACCTATCGCGGAAGATTTACATCAAAGGAACAGGCAGTCGGGATTGGCTATAATACCTCTCAGAAAGCACACAATGCTCTACGATGGCTACTTCAAAAACAAGGATACACACGTGACGGAGCAGCAATTGTTTGTTGGATGGCAAACAGAACAATGCAAGTTCCCAATGTGATGAAAGATTCGATTAATGCGTATCATGGGATTGATGACTTCGATATGGATTTTGACACAATTGATACCGTTGTATCTAAGAATACCAATAAACAAGATACTGGCAAGTATTTTGCAGAGCAGTTTAACAAGGCTGTCAATGGTTATGCCACAAAAATAAAGGTAAATGATAAAGTAGCGATCATTGCACTGGATTCCTCCTCAGAAAATAAAGGGCGACTCTCTGTTGTGTATTATGATGAGATGGGCGGAAAACAGTATATGGATGCCATTTTAAACTGGCAAAATCATTGCAAATGGCGTAGGAGTGTAAAATTAGAACGGGCAGAGGAAAAGAAGGATAAGATTACTTGTGAATGTTCGCCATCTCCTAGAGAAATGGCACTTGCAGCATTTGGTACACAGCGTTCAGAATGGTTAGAGGCAGACAGTAAACTAATCAGAGCTACAATCACGCGGTTGCTGCCATGTATTACTCAGGAGAAAGTTAAGATTCCAAAGGATATCATCACGGCAGCGGTAAGGCGCGCGTCAATGCCACAGACGATGAGTGAGGGCGTATGGTACAATGATGTACTGTGCGTAGCATGTGCGATGATACGATTTAATTATAAGGAGGAGGAACACAAAGATATGGATAATTTTCTAACGGACAATGCAACTGAGCGAAATGTTTTGTTTGGAAGACTGTTGGCAGTGTATGATTACATGGAACGAAGGGCCATGTTTGAGAAAGATGAAACAGGAAAAATAAAAGAAAGTCGTATGACCAATGCAAAGCGTTACTGGAATGCATACAGCAGCAGACCTGCAAAAACAGCAAAAACAATCAAACAGAATCTGATTGTTTATGAAAGAAAATTAAATGGATATGAGCTTAAAGAATTTGAAGAGTGGGAATGTGAAATTATGACACAGTTAGGAAACGGATTTGATAATACTGCATTGTCTGAAAAATATTTACCAGGATATTTTTTGCAGTTAGATGAAATGAAAAAAGCGTTTCAGAAAAAGGAACAATAAACATAGCAAACCAATTGTAAATACAATAAAGATATTTGCAATGTAGTAGAAATGAGGAAAAAAATATGAGTGAATTTACAAACAAAATTGATTTTGAAGTTTTAGTAATGGTAAAAAATGCGAATCCAAATGGTGATCCACTAAATGGAAACCGACCACGCGAAACATATGATGGATATGGTGAGATTTCTGATGTATGCATCAAGAGAAAAATTAGAAACAGATTACAGGATATGGGAGAAGCAATTTTTGTGCAGAGCGACGAGCGTTCTGATGATGAATGTAAAAGTCTTGCGGACAGGGCAAAGAGTAATGCAATCATGCAAAAAGCAGTAAAGGATAAAGATAGGGATGCATATGCAAAGGAAGCATGTAAGACGTGGATAGATGTGCGCAGTTTTGGACAAGTGTTTGCTTTTAAGGATGATAGTGTATCCGTAGGTGTAAGAGGGCCTGTGTCTATTCATTCTGCGTTTAGTGTATTGCCTATAGCCATTAACAGCATGCAGATTACAAAAAGTGTCAACAGTGAGACAAAAGAGAAAAAGTCTTCTGATACAATGGGAATGAAGCATAAGATCT
>CAJUHQ010000162.1 GCA_910586095.1 uncultured Lachnospiraceae bacterium
TAGGTATTTCCGCTTTTTAAATATTCAGTTGTAACACATGTATTGTAATCCTACATGCGAGTCAAGCATTTTTATTGAAATTTCATTGAATTTATATACATTATCTGTTACAATAGATCGTAGTTTGTTCAGGAAATTATGTAAAGTCCCGAGATCGTGCAAGTAGCGCGATGCATAGAAATGGGGATAGGGATTATTTTATGATTGGAGTCCAAAATGAGCATTATAGAAAAAGTATTTGGTACACACAGCGATCGTGAGCTAAAAAGGATAGAACCTATTGTAAAGAAGATAGAGAGCTATCGTGAAGCGATGGGAAAGCTTACAGATGAGGAGCTTCGCGCAAAGACAGCAGATTTCAAAAAAAGGGTGGCAGATGGGACAAGTCTAGATGAAATCCTACCAGAAGCCTATGCGGTAGTGCGTGAAGGTGCGCGGCGCGTACTCAATCAGGAACATTACAGAGTACAGTTGATTGGTGGCATTATCTTACACCAAGGACGTATTGCGGAGATGCGCACAGGTGAGGGTAAGACACAGACAGCGCTTCTTCCAGCATATCTTAATGCGTTGGAGGGAAAAGGGGTACATGTAGTCACTGTCAATGACTATCTGGCAAAACGAGATGCAGAGTGGATGGGACAAGTACACGAGTTTTTGGGCTTAAAGGTGGGAGTAGTTCTCAATGATATGAAGCCAGAAGAGCGGCGTGTGGCGTACAACTGTGATATTACGTATGTCACAAACAACGAACTAGGATTTGATTATTTGCGAGACAATATGGTCATCTACAAAGAGCAGCTCGTGCTTAGAAAGCTACATTATGCTATTATTGACGAGGTGGACTCTGTGTTGATTGACGAGGCGCGTACCCCGTTGATTATCTCAGGTCAGAGTAGCAAATCGACAAAATTGTATGAGGTTTGTGATATCTTAGCACGGCAGATGAAGCGTGGAGAAGATATGCCTGAGATGACAAAGATGGATTTTGTCATGGGAGTAGAGCAGGAGGAGACAGGAGATTTTATTGTAAATGAAAAAGACAAGGTTGTAAATCTCACAGCAGCAGGTGTAGAAAGAGTAGAGAAATTTTTTCAGATTGAAAATCTTGCAGATCCTGAGAATCTTGAGATACAACATAACATTATTCTTGCCTTGCGGGCACATAATTTAATGTTCCGTGACCAAGATTATGTGGTTAAGGACGATCAAGTTTTGATTGTTGATGAATTTACAGGGCGTATTATGCCAGGACGACGCTATTCAGATGGACTACACCAAGCAATTGAGGCTAAAGAGCATGTCAAGGTAAAGCGGGAGAGCAAAACGCTCGCAACGATTACATTCCAGAACTTTTTTAATAAATTTGACAAGAAATGTGGTATGACAGGTACAGCCCAGACAGAAGAAAAAGAGTTTCGTGATATTTATGGTATGGATGTTGTGGTAGTACCTACCAATCGACCTGTAGTTAGAATAGATCATCAAGATTGCGTATATAAGACGCGCAAAGAAAAGCTCAAAGCGATTGTTGACACTGTGGAGGAAGCGCATGCTACTGGTCAGCCAGTACTAGTGGGAACAATTACGATCGATGCGAGTGAGGAACTTAGTAAGATGCTTACAAAGCGCGGGATTCAGCATAAAGTATTGAATGCGAAGTTTCATGAGCTAGAGGCTGAGATTGTAGCTGATGCGGGACAGCATGGGGCAGTGACCATTGCCACCAATATGGCAGGACGTGGTACAGATATCAAGCTAGATGAGGAAGCACGTGCGGCGGGTGGACTGATGATTGTCGGAACAGAACGTCATGAATCCAGACGTATTGACAACCAGTTGAGAGGACGTGCAGGGCGTCAGGGAGATCCAGGAATGTCCAGGTTCTATATATCTCTCGAGGATGAGCTTATGCGTCTGTTTGGTTCTGAGCGCTTGATTAATATGTTCAATACATTGGGCATACCAGAAGGACAGGAAATTGAGCACAAAATGCTCACAAGCGCAATTGAGAATGCACAAAAGAAGATCGAGGCAAACAATTTTGGAATTCGAAAAAATCTGTTGGAATATGACCAGGTTATGAACGAACAGCGTGAAATTATCTATGAGGAGCGGCGGCGTGTTCTAGATGGAGAGAGTATGCGCGATGCCATCTATAAGATGATTACGGACATTGTTGAGAGTTCTGTAGATACAGCGATCAATGATGATTTAGAGCCAGAAGAATGGGATCTGAAGGAGCTAAATACCTTACTGCTTCCTATTGTGCCTATTCGCCCTGTTGTTTTAGATAGAGTGTCAAAGAAGACTAAAAACGGTCTAAAACATCAGCTTAAAGAAGAGGCGGTTAAGTTCTATGAGAGTAAAGAGGCAGAATTCCCTGAGACAGAAAGTATTCGTGAGATTGAGCGCGTTATTTTACTCAAGGTGATTGATCGCAAGTGGATGGATCATATTGATGATATGGATCAGCTTCGCCAAGGCGTAGGATTGCAGGCATATGGCCAAAAAGATCCACTTGTAGAATATAAGATGAATGGTTATGAGATGTTTGATGCTATGACAGCCAATATTAAACAGGATACGGTTCGTCTGTTGCTTCATGTAAAAGTAGAACAAAAGGTAGAGCGTGAAGAGGTGGTCAAGGTGACAGGGACCAATAAAGACACTTCGCTGCAGAAAGGTCCTGTCAAGAAGGAGACAAAGGTATATCCCAATGATCCTTGTCCATGCGGAAGTGGTAAGAAGTACAAGCAGTGTTGTGGAAGAAATTCGTGAGATGTAGAATAAAGATGGTGATGATGTAGAGACAGTAAGTCTCTAGGAAATGATAAAAAGGTGGTGAACGCAATGGTAGAACTCGACCAGATGAAACAAGAGTTACAGACCTATGAAAGTCCATTAGCGGAAGTGAGGGATTCACTTTGACCTCGCAAATAAGGAGAAGCGAATCGAAGAATTAGAACGTGAGATGGAGGCGCCTGGTTTTTGGGATGAACCAGAACGCTCTAACAGACAGATGAAGGAGCTAAAACAACTAAAGGGTACTGTGGATCAATGCAATGAACTAAAGAGACAATATGAAGATATAGAAACTCTAATAGAAATGGGATATGAGGCGGAGGATGAAGAGCTAATTCCAGAGATTAGAGACGAGCTAGATCATTTTATAGAGACGTTTGAGGCACTTCGTATCAGCACGTTGTTATCGGAGGAATATGATTCATGCAATGCGATTTTGAAGATCAATGCAGGTGCAGGTGGCACAGAAAGTTGCGATTGGGCAGGCATGCTCTATCGTATGTACACACGTTGGGCGGAGCGCAAGGGATTCACTCTTGATGTGTTAGATTTTCTAGATGGAGATGAGGCAGGTATCAAATCCATTACATTTCAGGTAAATGGTGAAAATGCTTATGGGTATCTCAAGTCAGAAAAGGGAGTACACCGACTTGTGCGTATCTCACCTTTTAATGCGCAAGGAAAGCGCCAGACTTCGTTTGTATCATTGGATGTTATGCCAGATATAGAGGAGGATTTGGATGTTGAAATCAATGAGGATGATCTGCGCATAGACACCTACCGAAGCAGTGGTGCAGGTGGCCAGCATATTAATAAAACATCCTCTGCGATTCGTATTACTCATATTCCAACAGGAACTGTAGTTCAGTGTCAAAATGAGCGATCACAATTTCAAAATAAAGATAAAGCTATGCAAATGCTAAAGGCAAAACTTTTTTTGCTCAAGCAGGAAGCTAATGCAGAGAAGCTTTCTGATATTCGCGGAGAGGTAAAAGAAATTGGCTGGGGCAACCAGATCCGCTCCTATGTGATGCAACCATACACAATGGTAAAGGATCACAGAACGAATTTTGAGTCAGGAAATGCAGATGCAGTTATGGATGGCGCACTAGATGGTTTTATCAATGCCTATCTAAAATGGAAAAATACCAAGATTGGATAAGATAGGGAGTAAACCAACAAGATGTATGATGCGTAGTGGCAGTATAGTTTCTTTTTAGATTTTTGCAATCTTATAGAAAAATCTATTGCTCCATATGAATGAGGTTTATAATAAAACTTTGTTCATATGGAACTTTATTTGCAGTCTATTGCATGGCTAATTTGTTGAGATACATAACACAAGTTGAATAGGCACAAATAAGAACACTTGAGACATTGTGCGAAATGTTTTGAGTGTTTTTTTACGATAGAATTGTCTAGTGTCTGATTCAGATCTAGAAAAACGGTACAGTCTAAAGAGTTGTGGTATCAAGAAAATAGGTAAAGGAGTATTGTAGAATTGCCAAATTTTACAACAGCTAAGCAAGAATGGAGGAATATAGGCAGTGGGAAATCAAAAAAATAGCAAAAAATATCTAAAAACGGCGGTAGCAGTGTTAGTAGTGGTGCTATTGTCACTTTTTACTAAGGGAACCTTTTTGGAATCTCAAAATGAAGCGAATGTAGCAGACAGCCAAGGCTTGATACAGGAACAAAGCACAGATGTGCAATCAGAGATTGCGACTACATCAAAAACAGAGATTCCTGTTGTGGAAAGTGACATAGAACGTTCAGAGAAGCCTTTGACTGAAGAAGGGACAAAGGAAGGTGAATCACAGCAACAAACAACACCTATAGAATCGCAACTGGTAAATCAAGAACAGGAAATAACCTATACATTTAGAAAGGATCAATATTTAGAACAACATTTTGAGAAGCATGGAGCAGAGTTTCCATATGATACAGAAGAAGAGTACTTAGAGGGAGCCAATCAAGTGATTAATCATCCAGATTCACTACATAAAATCGAGGCGGAAGATGGGGATGATGTCTATTATTTGGAAAGTACCAATGAATTTGTAATTGTCTCTACAGATGGATATATCAGAACGTATTTTAAACCAAGTGGTGGTATTGATTATTATAACAGACAATAAAACAACCGCGTCTAAAGTGGCAAAAGATGCCATTTAGGCGCGGTTGTTGTTTAAGATAATAATTCTTTATTTAGTGTTTGGCGATATGTGGTCGGGGTACAGCCCATAAATTTTCGAAAGACTTTATTGTAGTAGCTGGTGTTGTTAAATCCAACAAAACCTGCAATTTCTGAGATGGGTTCATGTGTTCGTTTATGCATATATTTTACAGATTCTGTAATGCGATATTTCATTAGATACTCAATAGGAGATGTGCCAAGAGTGCGCTTAAAGCAACGACAACACTCACTTTTGCTGACAAGAATCGAGTTGGAAATATCTTCTAATGTAATAGGTTCTGCAAAATGTTGTTGAATAAAGGAAACGGCCTGTTTGACACGCTGGACATCCTGGTTAGCAATACGCGCTGTGACAAGCAAGGAGGACGATCCAGAGGGAAGTCTATCATAGATAAGCTTCCAAAGCTGCAAAATATAGGATTTGGCCAGAAGTTCATAGCCACATTCTTTTTCTTCGTGAAGGTGGATCAAGTGCTGAAGTAGAGGCAAAAAATATGAATAATCTTGATCGCGGTTATGTAGGTGCAAGTATGAAAATAAACTATCAGCTAAGATTGGATTGACATATTTATTTTCTAATTCAAGTTGACCCAAGCCAAAGATAAAACTTGGATGGATGACAATACAATATAACAGGCAACCATTTGCGCCAGAAGGGGCAATTAAATGTTTTACAGACTGATTGATAAACAGGATATCGCCTGAAAAAGCATGTAGACAAACTTCGTCACAGGTGATTGTTGCCTCACCTTTTGCAATGTATTGAAATTCCACTTCCTCATGACAGTGCAGCATAGGAGTCGCATTGCTAGAAAGATTGATTATTGTAAGATCTACAGGATATCCACTCGTAAGAAGTTTGCAGGTGTGTTGTGTAGAAAAATCATAGTCCATAAGATAAAACAGCTCCTTTTGGCGAAGTTTATGCCCGATAGGCATGGAAATTAGTAGAAAATTAAGAAAATTTTGCTTTTGATAAAAAGACCCACTATCAAATAGAATAGGCAGAATAAGTACTTAAATAATAGTATAACATATTTTGCAGAAAAAGGAAATGGAAACACACAAGGGATTTGTGTGAGCAAAACAGGAGCAATTGTTACAAAGTATCTGTGAAGTACCTTATACAATGCTCATGTATGGTAAAGAAGCAAACAACCGAAAACAAGAGATAGACCGCCAGCACCACACTATTC
>CAJUHQ010000163.1 GCA_910586095.1 uncultured Lachnospiraceae bacterium
TTTACATAAGCAGGGGCAGCAGGAATCGAACCCGCGTTGACGGTTTTGGAGACCGCTGTTCTACCGCTGAACTATGCCCCTTTAATCCGTTTTGATATACATCAACCCGCCAACGAAATACATTATAACATACACTACTATAAAAATGCAAGCAATATTTTTTTAAATTTTATCGATCTTTATTAGCAACCTTTTTTAGCTGATCTTGGACAATAGCACGCCGCAAAACTCGTTCAGTATGGGAAAGGGTTACATACATAATCTCATCTAGATTCATTCCAGATTCATGTGCCTGCAACAGTGCAAAATCAAAACATGCGTTTGATAATTCTGAATCAAATTTAGCAGCAGTCTGGTTAAAAGTCGAACGGTCTTCATTAAAAATACTCATAATAATACCCCTTTCATAATAAAGAAATCCTCATAATAATGCCCATACTATACACATAAAGTCAGAGATTTTGGTGCATAAGTTACCCTTCAGACGAAACAGTCTATATTGATTATAACATATACTTATTACAAGTCAATTAAATCGTGAAAAAATTCACAGAATAAACAGTTATTTTCTATATATTTACCAAATAAAACATACAAAATGCATAATATAGACTTTTTGTTTGTGAATAAGATAAAATAAACGGAAATGGTAGGTTTTTTGTAACAATACAGTACTTTGTTCAAAGAATCATTTTGTCACATTGCGGCATAGTGGGAATTGTGATAAACTATATAACAGATCGATGGGTAAGCTAAAGCTGTTTGCATTTGGCTAACGTGGCGGACGATGTAGATCTAGTAAATAAAAAAATGATACTGAAAATAGAAAGGGAACGATAAAAATGAAGAGAGCTGCTATTTTTTTTGCACCAGGATATGAGGAAATTGAGGCGTTGACAGTGGTGGATTTGCTTCGAAGAGCTGGGATTGAAGCAGTGTGTGTAGCTGCGCAGAATACTGCTACAGTAGAAGGAAGTCATCAAATCACAGTTTCGATGGATGCTAAGATTGATGAGATTGATTTTGATAGTTTTGATATTCTTGTCTGTCCTGGAGGTATGCCAGGAACTAAAAGATTAGAGGCATGCCAAAAACTTACAGAACAGATACAACAATTTTATGATTGTAATAAGCTGATCGCAGCAATCTGTGCAGCACCAAGCATTTTCGGACATATGGGATTATTGAAAGGAAAAAAGGCATGTATTTATCCAGGAATGGAGGCTGAACTTCAAGGAGCAGAGGTAGTATATGATCCAGTAGTCAAAGCGGGCAATATCATTACAAGCCGTGGTATGGGGACAGCAATAGCGTTTGGACTAGAAATTGTAGCAGCACTTTTAGACAGGGAAACGGCCAATCAACTAGGGAAAACAGTGGTATATTATTGAGAAAATACATAACATTTAGAAAAATAAGGCGTTTAGCATAAGAAAGGAAACCAATGGAGCAGAAGAAGGATGAATTTTTCTATTTTATATTAAATCACAGTCAGGAATTGATTATGATCTATAATGAACAAGGTTGTGTTGAGTATTATAATGATCGTCTTTTAGAATTGACAGGATATAGTGCAGATGAACTAAAAGGAATGTATATAGGTGAGCTGCTACAAAATGTATTTGATAAGATAGAGAATCATATTGTATTAGCAGATGCATATCAAGGAGCAGAAATCATAGAGACGGTGGTGTATAGGAAGAATCAAACATGCTTTCCGGTGGAGGCAAAGATTGTGTCTAAGGTGCTTGAGGGTAAAGAAATTTTTATCTGTACAGCAGTAGATATGACGCGTTACAAGGAGAGTATTCGCAAACTACAAGACACCACAGCACAGATGCAAGAGTCTATGAAAGCGCGTGATGCTTTTGTGGCCAATGTCACACACGAGCTGCGCACCCCTGTCAATGGGATAAAAGGTCATACGGAGCTTTTATTAGAGCAAGAACAGGATTTTCAGAAGTCTAATTATATGAAGTTAATATTGGATTGTTGCTCTACAATGGAAGGAATTATCAACAATATTCTTGACTTTTCAAAACTTGAGGCTGGAAAGTTCCAGATTGAGGAAAAACCATTTTCCTTTTATGATTTTATGTCTAAGACAGAAAAAATGTTTACGACATTGACAATGCGGAAGGGGCTACGGTTTATGTTAAATGTAGCGCCAGAGATACCAGACAGATTAATAGGAGATGAGTTACGGCTTACTCAAATCCTAAATAATTTGGTATCAAATGCCGTAAAGTTTACAGAACAGGGATATATTGGTATAGAAGTAACTTTAAATACTAGAATAGACGATGAGGTAGAATTGTTTTTTATAGTAGTAGATACTGGAATCGGATTGTCGCCAGAGGACAAGGACAAACTTTTTAAGAGTTTTTCACAAGTAGATGCTTCTATCACAAGAAGATTTGGAGGAACAGGATTAGGGCTTTCCATCACTAAGGAATTGGTGAATATGATGCATGGAAGAATCTGGGCTGATGGTGAAAAGGGAAAAGGTTCTAGTTTTTCTTTTACGATCCGACTCAGACAAGAAAATGTGGCGGCCAATGATGCAGAACAAGGTGCTGTGATACGTCAATGGAAATCCTCTGGTAACTTCAATAAAATAGCGGGCGAACAGGACTTGATGAGCGAATTTGGAAGTGACATTAATATTAGAGAGTTGCGAAAGAATTTTGAAAAACTCAATTTGAGTATGGATATGGACAACTGGCAAAAAGCAGAAAATTTTGCGGCGGCGATCAAACATCTAGCAAGCAACGGTTCTAAAGAGCTACAACGGGCGGTATTTAAGATGGAGATGGCTATCAGAAAATCAGATTCTGAGAAAGCGCGAAATCAGGCTGACAAAGTAAAGGAGTTGTTGTCTGTTGAAATAAAGGGACTGGAGATATAATATATGGAAAGACTATCAAAAAAAAATGAGGAAATTCGAATCCTTGTGGTGGATGATGTGGAAGTTAATCTACTTATTTTGGAAGAAATTATCAAGAACATGGGATATAAACCATTGTTAGCACTCAGTGTAAAGGAGGCATTAGAACAGATACAGGAAAGCGATCCGCTGCCTAGTGTTATCTTGTCAGATATTTCTATGCCTGAGATTGATGGATATACCTTTTGTTCTATGATAAAAAAAGATCCTTACACGAAAGATATTCCAGTTATTTTTATATCAGCTATGGATTCAGTAGATGATTTAAATAAGGGATTTGAAATTGGAGCCGTGGATTATATTCCTAAACCCTTCGAAAAGACAGAGGTGGAAATGCGTATTTCCACACACTTAAAGCTCTATTCTATGCAAAAAGATTTAGAGGACAATAATAGGCAACTAAGTATTGTGGTAGCACGGCAGATGGAAAAATTGCGCTTAGAGCAAAAGAATATTATAACGGCACTGGCGCGCCTTGTAGAGAGTAAGGAGAGTATATCAGATACACACTACAAAAATATTATGTATAATAGCAGGATACTGGCACAGGGAATGCAGCTCTCACCTAAATTTGAGGATGAGATCTCAGACGATTTTATAGATACGATCGAATCTAGTGCAGGGTTACATGATATTGGCAAAATTATGCTTCCAGATGCGATTCTGTTAAAAAATGCGCCGCTTGATGAACAAGAACGCAAAAAAATGTATGAACATACAGAGATTGGTGCCAAAATTTTGCTAGATATTTATGAAGGAGTTGAGAAAAACGATTTTATAGATATGGCGATTGATATTGCATGGTATCATCATGAATGTTGGGATGGTTCTGGCTATCCAAAAGGGCTACAAGGAAAGGAAATTCCGCTTTCGGCGCGTATTGTCAAGGTTGTAGATGTCTTTGATGCTATGGTTTGCGAACGGCTATATAAAAAGCCCATTCCACTCGATCAGACATTGGAATATATGCAACAGAAAGCAGGAAGTGTGTTTGATCCCGACATTATTAGAGTGTTTGAGAGAATATATCGCAATTTTAGTGGTGTTTGAATATAGGAACTCAGACAAGTTTTTTGTGATATTTCTACAAAATTGACAATTTAGTAAAAATATACCACTCATAAAACTTTTACCCTCGTTAATACTAGCATTAAGATAAGCGATAAAAAGCTTATCTTTGAAGATAGATTAAACGAAAATGAAGAAACGAAGTAATGGTTCCGCAGTGCAAAATGTATTTTTGATAAAGTACAGAAGCAGTAGTTGCTGCATAGATGCAGCTACAAAAATACGGAACATTACGAAACATGAATTAACGGAGGTAAAAATTATGTCATCACAGAACAGATCAAACAGAGTAGAGGTTCCAGAAGCAAAGGCAGCTATGGATCGTTTCAAGACAGAGGTAGCATCTGAACTTGGCGTTAACTTAAAGGAAGGATACAATGGTGACTTGACATCTCGTGAAGCAGGTTCTATCGGTGGCGAGATGGTTAGAAGAATGATTAAGAGCTATGAGGAATCTATTAAATAAGAAAGAATTCTTATAGGAAGTAGGACCTTTATATAAAATAGGGTCTTTGTGGAAGTAAATGTCATTAAAAGTGGATTTACTTTCACAAAAGAGTGGGATACAGTTTTTTGGCTGTATTCCACTCTTTTTTAAATTCGGGCTTTTAATTTTAAAGAAGCTATGCTATAATTGTAAAATGACTGTATAGGAGCTGTTTTGGAACAGATCCTGATGAAAAAGTTTCTAGGCATACGAAAAAAAGCCAGGGAAACATCCATTTTGTGATGAAAAAATAGAAAGAAAAATCGCATACTATGCAAGGAGGAAAATAAAGCAAATGAGTTTACAAGTAGAAAAATTAGAAGGAAATATGGCTAAGCTTACAATAGAAGCGCCGGCAAAGGAATTTGAGGAAGCTGTTGAGAAAGCTTATCAGAAAAATAAAGGAAAATTGAGTGTTCCAGGTTTCCGAAAAGGAAAGGTTCCACGCAAAATAATAGAACAGATGTATGGAAAGGATGTTTTCTATGAGGAAGCCGCCAATATGCTTATGCCTTCTGTTTATGCAAAAACGATAGATGAGTGTACAGAGGAGATTGTATCACAGCCTTCTGTGGAAGTGGTTCAGATGGAGGTAGGACAGCCGTTTATTTTCTCCGCAACCGTGGCTTTAAAACCTGAAGTGACTTTAGGACAGTATAAAGGAGTTGAAATTGAAAAGGTAGATACGACAGTCACAGACGAGGATGTTGATAAGGCAATTGACCGCGAACGTGAGACAAATGCAAGGACAATCCTTGTTGAGAACAGAGATGTTCAAGATGGAGATATGATTGTGCTTGATTTTGAAGGCTTTGTAGACGGGGAAGCATTTGAGGGCGGCAAAGGTGAGAATTACTCATTAACGATTGGTTCAGGTACATTTATCCCTGGCTTTGAAGAAAAATTAATCGGTGCAAAACTCAACGAAGAAGTAGAGGTACCTGTTACATTTCCTGAGGACTATCAGGCTGCTGAACTTGCAGGAAAGCCAGCAGTATTTAAATGTACAGTAAAGGAAATCAAGGAGAAAGAGTTGCCTGTGCTCGATGATGAGTTTGCAAGTGAAGTATCTGAATTTGATACATTAGAAGAGTACAAGGAAGATGTTCGCAAGAAACTTGTAGCAGAAAAGGAAGAAAATGCAAAGAGCATAAAGGAAGACAAGGCTGTTGAGGCAATTATTGCAGATGCAGTGATGGATATTCCAGAAGCAATGCTTACTACACAACAGCGTCAGATGGCAGATGATTTTGCACAGCGTATACA
>CAJUHQ010000164.1 GCA_910586095.1 uncultured Lachnospiraceae bacterium
ACCATATTCTGTGCCGTTTGTTTAATCGTACCATCCTCCTCAATTCCCTCTAGAAGATATTGAGCCCCAATATTGGAAGTCATAATCAAAATAGTATTTTTAAAATCTACTGTTCTGCCTTGGGAATCTGTAATACGCCCGTCATCTAGTACTTGCAACAATACATTAAACACATCTGGATGAGCCTTTTCAATTTCATCAAAAAGTACAACACTATAAGGTTTTCTTCTAACAGCTTCTGTTAATTGTCCTCCTTCATCATAGCCAACATATCCAGGAGGTGCTCCGATAAGGCGTGACACAGAATATTTCTCCATATATTCACTCATATCAATCCGCACCATATTATTCTCATCATCAAACAAGGAAGCAGCAAGAGCCTTTGCAAGCTCTGTCTTTCCTACGCCTGTTGGGCCTAAAAACAGAAAAGAACCAATTGGTTTTGTTGGATCTTTGATCCCTGCCTTAGAGCGAATAATTGCCTCTGTTACTTTTGTCACACCTTCATCTTGGCCTACAACACGCCGATGTAACTCATCATCCAAATGCAATGTTTTATTGCGTTCACTCTCGTTTAATTTAACCACCGGAATTCCTGTCCATCGTGACACAATCTTGGCAATTTCCTCCTCTGATACACTTTCATGTACCAATCTCATATTTTTGGCCTTGATTGCCTCTTCCTCAATCTCTAACTGACGCTTCATAGACGGCAACGTTCCATAGCTTAGTTCTGCTGCCTTTTCCAAATTTCCCTCACGCTGTGCAATTTGAATCTGAGAATTGACAGACTCAATTTCTTCACGTAGCTTAGAAAGTTTCTCCACTGAAGTCTTCTCATTTTCCCATTGTGCTTTATGGTTGTTAAATGCTGCTTTTTCCTCGGCGAGTTCCCTTTGTAAAGCTTCCAATCGTTCTTGGCTCAATCGATCCTCTTCTTTTTTTAGTGCCGCCTCCTCGATCTCCATCTGCATAATACGACGTTGCATTTCATCTAATTCTGTCGGCATCGAATCCAGCTCTGTTTTAATCAATGCACATGCCTCATCCACTAAATCAATCGCTTTATCTGGCAAAAATCGATCTGTAATATAACGATTGGACAAAACTGCCGCACTCACAAGAGCATTATCCATAATCTTGACACCATGAAACACCTCATAGCGCTCCTTTAGACCTCTCAAAATACTAATAGTATCCTCAACTGTCGGCTCATTCACCATCACAGGCTGAAACCGTCGTTCTAGTGCAGGATCTTTCTCAATATATTGCCTATATTCATCTAATGTCGTTGCCCCAATACAATGCAATTCTCCTCTTGCAAGCATTGGTTTGAGCATATTACCTGCATCCAATGCGCCATCTGTCTTGCCTGCTCCCACAATTGTATGAAGCTCATCAATAAAAAGAATAATCTGTCCATCACTTTCTTTGACATCTTCCAACACAGCTTTTAGACGTTCCTCAAATTCTCCTCGGTATTTTGCACCTGCAACTAATGCTCCCATATCCAATGCAAAGATTTTTTTATCCTTTAGCCCTTGTGGTACATCGCCTCTCACAATACGTTGTGCAAGTCCTTCTACTACTGCTGTCTTACCTACACCTGGTTCACCAATCAAGACTGGATTGTTCTTTGTCTTTCGCGACAAAATACGAATAATATTGCGAATCTCATGATCTCTACCTATCACGGGATCTAGTTTCTGTTGTCTTGCTTTCTCCACTAGATCCTGACCATACTTTTCTAATGTATCATATGTTGCTTCTGGATTATCACTTGTGACTCTCTGATTACCACGTACTTCAGAGAGTGCTTTGAGAAATCTCTCTCTAGTAATTCCATACTCTCTAAAAATTTCCTTGAGTTCTCGATTAGGGTTTTGTAGTAGAGATAAAAATAAATGTTCTACAGATACATATTCATCCCCCATGCGTTTTGCTTCATCCTCTGCATGAATCAATGCCTTATTAAGATATTGTCCTACATAGGGTTGCCCACCTTGAACTTTTACTCGCTTCTCTAATGCCTTTTGAACTCTACCTGTAAAATATTCTTTATTGATTTCCATCTTTTCTATCAGTTTTAGAATCAAACTATCTTCAATTGTCAAAAGTGCATAGAGAAGATGTTCTTGTTCAAGTTCCTGATTACCATATTCCACAGCAAGTTTTTCGCAGTTATTGACTGCCTCTATTGATTTTTGCGTAAATCGTTGAATATTCATAAACCATCCTCCTTCTTAGCAATAATTGTTTTATTTGTTCTATACTAACTATAACACTATTTTTTTTATTGTCAATTTAGTTTATACATTTATAACTATTTTTATTTTTGCTTTATCATTATAGCACTATTTTGTTCTATATGTATCTTTGACTATTTTTGTCGCAGCACAAAATTTTACATAAAACTATAAATATTTAAGTATTTCACACAATTTTATTAATTTTCATTTTTATTCTACCGATATTATAAAATATGTGGTAAAATAAATTGAATAGAATTTTCGAAAGATGGTGTAAAGAATGATGGATCCAGCCACAGCTTATTTTCTTAAAAAATATTATCCCCATGTTATAAAGTGGTGGTTAGTACTCTATAATCCCGATGCAGTTCGGATATGGCCTTCTAAGGCTGAAGAGGAAGAAGCTTTGCGAATTGAAGCTGAAGAAGCAGAACGTTTAGCGCTTGAAGCTCCTGACCCTGAATCATCTGATAATGATCTGCTAACGCCAACATCTAATTATGACATGACAGGTACAGATTCTGCCTTCAATGCTACTACCGGTTCCTATTCTGGTTTATACGGGCAGAAACCTCTCGATGCTCAGACACAAGAAACTCTAAACGCCATTATGAGTATATCTAGCAATCAAAGCAACATTGATTCGTTACTGTTTGGCGATAATCTAAGGCATATTCCACGCACGCCTCCCGATGAGGTAATTCTCCCACCTGAGCAAAATGATATTATAGATGAAGCAAATGCTATCTATGAACGACTCCTTCGGGAAGCAGCAGAGGACGAAGCAAAAAAACAACTTGAAATAGAAAATGCAAAAAAACAGTATGACAATCAATTGTCCTAACAATTTACAATAAAAATGCAGGAGTTTTCCTGCATTTTTATCATTCCATATTTTTCCAATTGTTTAATAGTAGTTTTTGACCACTTTAGTTGCATTTGTTTCTAAGCTCTTCCCATCTCTTATCAATTTCTAACTGAATCTGAGCAATCAGCTCTTCATTTTCTTTTTTAAATAGATGCCGAAACCGCCTTTGAGGCCTCAAAAACTCTTCAATGGGCATTTTCTTCTTTGGCTCATAACTTAATATCCACTTGCCTTCCATCACTTCAAACAGCGGCCAATAACATGTATCTACAGCCATCTTACAGATATTCATCATCTCACTAGGTTCATATCCCCATCCACGTGGACAAGGTGACATCACATTGAGAAAGGCAGCTCCTGGAGTATATATTGCTTTCTGTGCCTTTGTGTACAAATCTTTAAAATTGGCGGTGAAGGTACTTTGCCCGACATAGGCTACATGATGTTGTGCAATAATAGCAGCAAGATCCTTTCTTACCTGAACTTTGCCCGCAGAAGCTTTTCCCGCTGGTGTAGTAGTAGTATCTGCATACTGCGGTGTCGCAGAGGATCTTTGTGTACCTGTATTCATATATGCACCATTATCATAACATACATATACCATATCATGCCCGCGTTCCATGGCTCCTGAGAGCGATTGGAAACCAATATCATAAGTTCCGCCATCCCCACCAAATGTAATAAACTTAAACGTGTCTTGTATCTTTCCCTTTTTCTTGAGAACGTTATAGGCAGTCTCCACACCAGAAAGAGTTGCTCCTGCATTTTCAAATGCATTGTGAATATAACTATCCTCGTACGCTGTGTAGGGATACATAAAGGAGGATACCTCCAAACAACCTGTGGCATTGCCAATCACTGCTCTATCCCCTTCTTTTAGTGCGCGAAGCACTGTGCGCACAGTAATGGTACCACCACATCCCGCACACATTCTATGGCCTGGGGCTAAACGCTCTGGTTTGCTCATTACTTCCTTAAAATTATATGTTGTTCGCTCCATATCTATTTTTCCTCCTGCAATGTACCTTCACGCAACCCTATATACTCATACATCCCTGTGACAATATGCGTCCTAGCAATCGTTTCTAGATTGTCATAGATCTTTTCAAAATCAGAGACAGTGATATCACGACCACCAAGACCATAGAAATAATTGACAACCTGTGCAGTACCATGTGCCTGATACATCGCAGCGCGCACCTCTGCCCCAAGTGGTCCGCTTGTCGCTGAAAACATCTCACTTCGATCCATAATTGCAACTGCTTTTACCTTTGAGAGTGCCTCTGCAATTTCTTTTTCTGGAAATGGTCTAAATACGCGGATCTTAATCAACCCTACTTTTTTTCCTGTTGTATTTCTAATCTGTTCCACGGCCGCTTTGCATGTACCCGCAGCAGACCCAATAATTACTACTGCGTACTCGGCATCTTCCATCTTATATTCCTCAAAAAAGCTATATGTACGTCCTGTCATCTCTTTAAACTTTGCTGCAACCTCAAGGATGACCTGTCTGGCTTGAATCATTGCTTGTCTTTGTCCGCGCTTTGTCTCCATGTAATAATTTGATACTGCATAGGGTCCTACAGCCATTCGCTCTGTAGGATGAAGCAAATAGTGTTCTGGTTCATATTCACCCACAAAACACTTTACCTTGTCATCCTCCACCAAAAAGATATTTTCTACCCCATGACTTGTAATAAAACCATCCTGACATACCATTACAGGCAACTGCACTCGTTTGTCCTCTGCTATTGGAAATGCCTGAATATAATTGTCATAGACTTCTTGATTGGACTCCGCATAAATCTGTATCCATCCTGAATCTCGTGCGCCCATACTGTCTGAATGATCTGCATTGATATTGATTGGGCCTGAGAGTGCTCTGTTTACCAGCGCAAGAACAATCGGTAATCTGTTTGATGCTGCCACATAAAGTTCTTCCCACATTAAAGCCATACCACAAGAAGAGGTCGCTGTAATTGCGCGTGCTCCCGCCGCACAAGCACCTACTGTTGCACTCATAGCACTGTGTTCACTCTCTACTGGAATGAATTCTGTATCGATCTCTCCATTTGCGATATAGTTCGCCACATATTGTGGGATCTCTGTAGATGGTGTAATTGGAAACGCCGGCATCACATCTGGATTAATCTGTTTGATGGCATAAGCCACAGCCTCATTTCCTGATAAACGTTCTCTAATTGCCATTTTTATTTGCCCTCCCTCATACTGATCGCACCAAATGGACAGACTTTTGCACAGATACCACATCCCTTACAATGGTCATAATCAAACTCTGTTCGTTTTCCCTCTGTAACTGGAATAGACGAATCAGGACAAACAGGTGTACACATTAGACACTGTTTGCACTTTTCACTGTCCCATACGGGAGTTGATGTTCTCCACTCTCCTGTACAGAAATCTTTTGATGTGGCAGCTTCAAATATTTGATTACCTTGTGTGATTTCCTGCCAGGGACTCTGTTCATTGATTCTGTCATAGAT
>CAJUHQ010000165.1 GCA_910586095.1 uncultured Lachnospiraceae bacterium
CTTTATAAGGAGCCATATTAATGATTCTTCCTGACATTCCGGCATCTTTTAAGATACGAAGTGCACGAAGTGCCGCCTTCACTCCTGCCCCATCACTGTCATAGGCAAGCAACACATCTTTTGTATATTTTTTGATTAATCCTGCTTGTCCCGAAGTAAATGCAGTTCCAAGCGATGCAACCGCCTGCGTAAACCCTGCTTGATGCATACTGATTACATCCATGTACCCCTCACACAAAATAATATTGCCAGCGCGTGAAGCGCGCGCATAGTTCATACCATAAAGATTTCTGCTCTTATCAAAAATCTCTGTCTCTGGTGAGTTAAGATATTTAGGTCCACTGTCTTGATCCCCCATGATACGCCCGCCAAAACCAATAACACGATGGTTAATGTCTTGTATAGGAAACATAACACGATTCCAAAACTGAGTCGTCGTCCCTTTTCTCTCGTCCATCTTTGCAAGTCCTACATCGCGTATCAGCTCATCTTCAAATCCCTTTTGGCGCAGATAGACAAGTAGTTCTTCTCCTTTGATCGGTGCAAAACCCAAACCAAAATTTTTTCTAGTCTCCTCTAAAAGCATACGTCTGTCTAAATATTCTTTTGCTTTTGCCCCACGTGCTGTCCGAAGTTGATAATAATAAAATTTTGCTGCTTCCTTATTGACTTCAAGAAGCCGCTGTCTTCTGCTCTCGCGCTGTCTTGCCTCCTCTGAATACTCTGCCTTTGGTAACTCTACACCGGCCTTTTCTGCTAAGATTTTCATAGCCTCCTGAAAAGAGCAGTTTTCATATTTCATCACAAATGTAACTACATTTCCACCCTCGCCACACCCAAAACATTTATAAATCTGTCGAGAAGGACTCACAGAAAATGATGGCGTTTTTTCCCCGTGAAACGGGCAACAACACATATAATTACTTCCTTTTTTCTTTAGGCCTACATAACTGGATATCACATCGACAATATCGTTCTTCTGTCGCACTTCCTCTATCAATTCTTCCGAATAATACATCGATTCGCTCAATCCTTTCTACTTCATCCAGAACTTTGGCACATACAACTCGTCATACAACGCAATTGCAAATCGGTCTGTCATAGAACTTATGTAATCACATACCACTTTCTCACGCGGCTCTCCTTTAAGACCAAGCTCTACAAAAAACTTAGGTAGTTCGTCAGTATGTGCCATATAATATTCATATAGAGTCTTAACTAAAGATACTGCCTTGCTATCCTCGCATTTTGCCACATGATTGCTGTAGACTCTATCATACATAAACCTGCGCAAATCTCTCATAGCAAGTTCCACATCATCCGACATTCTCACATCATCTGTTCCTTTACTAATCGAAACAATATCATGAATAAAATTGTTTAGACGCTCGCGCGGTGTATATCCAATCACTTCGCCAATTGCTCGCGGGATATCTCTTTCCTTTAATATACCTGCTCTGACTGCATCATCCATATCATGGTACGTATAGGCAATCTTATCAGAAAAACGTACTACTTTTCCCTCTAAAGTAGCTGGCATACTTGAAGTCTGATGGTTTCTAATGCCATCGCGCACCTCCCATGTAAGATTCAATCCATCGCCGTCTTTTTCTAGAATTTCGACGGTGCGAACACTTTGCTCATTATGCATAAAACCATAAGGGCATACCTCACTCAGCGCCCGTTCACCCGCGTGACCAAAAGGAGTATGCCCTAAATCATGCCCTAAGGCAATGGCCTCTACTAGTTCCTCATTCAGTTGTAAAGCTCTTGCTATAGTACGTGCATTTTGAGACACCTCCAATGTATGTGTAAGCCGCGTCCTATAATGATCGCCTTCTGGTGATAAAAATACTTGTGTTTTGTCCTTGAGACGCCGAAATGATTTAGAGTGAATGATTCGATCACGATCTCTTTGAAATACGGGTCGGATATCGCATTGCTCCTCTTGTCGATCTCTTCCCTTGGAATTGATACTCGTTGTGGCATAGGGACTCAAATACTCCTGCTCCCATCTCTCAAGATTTTCGCGTATTGTCATAATAATCTCCCATGTTACAGCACAATATTTGTAAAATCAAACTATTCCATATCTTATATATTCCACATCGATTTTTAGATTCCTTTTTTTATCTAAAATTTTCAAAAATGTCTACGAACTTGTCTTCTTGTTAGACAACTCTTTTATAAATCGGCATCAAACTCCAATTCAACATAATCCCCCATTGCATGTTCTGCCTCAATAAATAAAATAAGATGATTGTTTCGAATCGCCGAATATCCCGCTGGACGCATTTGTATGTTTTTAAAATCAATGTCAAAATCAAGTAGTGTAATTGCGTAATCTGTCATATATCCATTATTTAAAAATGCTGAGAAGTCTGTCAAGTTCACTCCATCATTCAAAATCTGGTATCCTGTTGCCATCTCTAAGTTGCTTACAATGGTTGAAATATCTGCGTAATCTTTAAAGCGTACATTTTGTCCTGTAGTCATATCAATATTCAACGTTTTCACAACATTGACTGGATATGCACTTCCCTCATAATATGAAGAACCTTTTAGAACAAATGATGAGATGCCTCCTCCCATGCTAGCCGTCTCATATCCTAGCTCATAGGACACTAGTCTCTCTCTTTCAACTGTGCTCAAAAGTGCTGTTTTTATTGTTTCATTGATTTGTTGTTGTAGTTCTATATTTGACATTTCCGTAAACTGTGGATATGTGATTTTCACTGCTCCCTCTTCGTAGAGAGTACTTTCTATATGATATAGAACTTTGGTTCCTTTGGCAAAACGATCGACATAGGGCTCAACTTCTTCTGTTGCCGCCACACTTTGAGATTGTTCTATCTCATCAACACCTTGCGACTGTGTTGTCTCATTGTTTTGTGCAGTTTCATCACGCAGTATAACAGGTTCTTCCCCTGCTGGAATAATCTTGTCAAAATCTTCTACAATTTCCTTTGCAGAAGGCTCCTGATTCCTACTACATCCAGAAATCAAACATCCAATCACTCCAATCGCACACAACATCCTTACAAATTTTTTCATACTAATCCCCCATGCCGCCTTTGGCGGCTCAAATAGAAATGAAAAATGCTGCCTTTGGCATTTTTCCTGTGTGAAATTTTATTTTTCACGCTAACTCCCATCTGCCAACAGCCTACAAACAAAGTGTATATGCTTAGTCTCCATGTAACGACTGTTTTTAGAGTAGCTAATGCAGAACAAGGCAAATTTAAAATTTCCCCGATTGTAGAAGTTCCAACACATCCTTTGGCTTTTGTGCAAAGCAGTTTGCATCATGTTCTTCTAGAAATTGTTTATCTCGAAATCCCCACAACACACTGATACATGGAAGTCCTGCATTTGCAGCAGTCTGAATATCCACCTCTGAATCTCCTACATACACAGCGTCCTTTTTTGTTTTTCCTAGCTGTCTAAGTGCCTCCTCCACACTGTCAGGCGCCGGTTTTCGTCTAAGTCCTTCCCGATCCCCTACCGCTACATCCACTTGCGGAAAATACTTGCTATTTAGATCCTGCACTGCCGAATCAATCTTGTTAGACACAATAGCAAGCGCATATCCTGCATCCTTAAGCTTCTGCAAAAGTTCCGATACTCCTTCATAAGCATTTGTCTTATCATTACAATGCTCCTCATAATACTCTTTAAAAAGTGCAAAAGCCTTTTCAAATGCAGGGTTCTCTTCCCCTTGAGGTACAGCGCGCAGCATCAGTTTTCTGACGCCATTTCCAACAAACTGCCGTATCTCATCGATAGTATGTTGTGGCATATTACATGTTGTCAATGCATAGTTCACCGCATCTGTCAAATCTTCCAATGTATCTAAAAGTGTTCCATCCAAATCAAATATAACTGTATCTTTCATTTTTATAGACATACTCCCTTCTCAATATGCACCATTAACTCCCCTGTCGCAGCTTTGCTGTGACTCAAATTCAAAGTGTGAGACATAGTACTTTTCACACTATGTTCTTTTGGTATATTTTGCATGTATATCTTGCAACCTCACTCTTATTTATTAAGAAAGTCTTCAACTTTCATAATATGATGGCCATACAACAAACTGAATATAATGTACGTTTACTTTACTTGTCATTGAGTTCTGCAAATATCTTGTTGTATGCCACAAGATAAGGAATCTCTTTCTTGCGACATACATCGGCGAGGCTCTCATATTCAGGATAAACTCGTTTGTCACATACCTTTACAGCAATCTCCCCAAAACTTGTCTGTACTATCTTACTACTGCGACAAAGTGTAGTGCGCTTCATCTCTGCGCGTCTGATTCCGATTGTTGTTGTTTCCTGAAAAATAATCGATTCCAAACACGCAATATCTTGTTCATCACAAATAACATTCAATTGATATGCTGGCCTATTTTTTTTCATAAATATAGGTGTGTAATACACATCCCGCGCTCCTGCCTCAAACAGTTTGTCCATTACATATCCTAGCGATTCTCCTGTACAGTCATCAATATTAGATTCTAATTTATAAATACTATCTTTTGACTCCTCCGTCTTTTCGATCAACATTGCGCGCAATAGACTTGCTTTCTCGTAATTTCTCTTGCCAGCACCAATACCACTTGCCACAATATGAAACATCTCAGGAAGTTTTTCTTCCGTTCTAATTGCTGCTACTATCGCGGCTCCTGTAGGTGTCACAAACTCTCCCGAAATCTCCATAAAATGAACTGGCAATTGATATGTTTCCAAAATATTGGCCACAGCAGGAACTGGCACAGGCAAAACACCATGCTGACAACGCACACTTCCTCGTCCTTCATATAACTTTGAAACCACAATTGATTCAATATTGTATTTGCTTTTCAAGAAATCCAAACATACCGCTACCGATATAATGTCAACAATAGAATCAACTGCTCCTACTTCATGAAAATGCACTTCATTGATAGGTCGATTGTGTGCCTTTGCCTCTGCCTGAGCAAGAATAGTAAAAATTTTTAATGCTATTTGTCTTGCACCTTCTGTAAGTTCTGCTTTTTGAATAATCTTTGTAATCTCTACAAGGCCTCTATGTTCATGATGATGTTCCTCGTGATGATGTCCTTCATGATGATGTCCTTCGTGATGATGCTCCTCGTGATGATGTCCTTCGTGATGATGAGTTATTTGCAAATTATCTTGATCTTTGCTATCTACATGTTTATGCAGATAGTCCATATCATGATCTTGATTTTCATGCTCTTTGTCAAGTATCACATGAAAATCACAGGCATCTATCCCAGCCTTTTGCACCCGCTTGATTTCCACATCAAATCCACTCACAAAAGGTTTGATGCTCTTTATTGCCCTTGATAATACGTTCTCATCAACCCCCAAATCAAGAAGCGCTGCTACTGTCATATCCCCACTAATACCAGAATAACATTCCAAATACAATAATTGCTTCATATTGAATAGTCCTATCCTTTCTATCATCTGTTTAAATCTTGTTCTTCTTTTTTGGCTTGAAATATCCAAACGATTAGCAGTATCACATTTTGTTTTGTTCTGCCAACCGATTAATCTGCGTCGCCATATATCCCGCACCATACCCAT
>CAJUHQ010000166.1 GCA_910586095.1 uncultured Lachnospiraceae bacterium
ATTGTATGCGAAAAAATACAATTTAAGTGTCCAATTTTTGTTGACCAGTGCAAAAAAATAATCCCCCAAAAGGGGACGGAAACGTTTCTTCAGGTGCTTCGGTCTCTTCAGTAAACAATCTCCCCGAAAGGGGACGGAAATTCACCTTATCCCTTCGATATTTGCCTTGTCTCATCATTAAGAACAAACAACCCAGAAGGAAACGTATGTTATTTATAAAACTACAAAGTGGCATTATTATTTAAAGCACATATTCTCACAAGAAAACAAAACGTTGCAACAGTTTATATAAAGGGCAAAAAGCTCTTACTTAAAAAGTAGTTCTTCTAAAGAGGAAAACAACAACTGTTTTCAATCCAAATAGGAGCGCATATGTTTTTATAAAAATAGGAAAAATAATTTGATTTACTCATTTAGAATGTGTTATCCTTAACAATAGAGAAAACAAAAGTGTGGAGCTCCTATGTTAGGAGACGGAAACCAGAAAGTCCACTGGGCAAGTCCATATCCAGCTTATAAACGAACTATATTTTTAATGAGATGGAAAAGTTTCAATAAATACCCCCGAAAGGGGACGAAAATACTTCAACCATCTTTTCAACCTCAACAGGTACAAGTGTTTTTATCTGTTAAATAATGAAAAGTAGAAGCGCTTTAATGATTTTTATATCGTTACGATTCTGCGCAAGATTCCTTTTCCCCGCTAGGGGACGAAAATGTGTACATACAATAACGTGCGCTTTTTTGTGCAAAACAAAAAGTACTTCCCGTTTGTCAAAGAGAACGGTAGAACCAATCTATACAAAGGAGGAATACATAGATGAGTTTGCTGTTTGTCAATGAAAATAGTGCTACGATAGGCATCGAATCCAATCGATGTGTGGTGCAGTATGCAGATGGCATGAAAAAGATGGTTCCAATTGAAACAGTAGAAGGGATTACCATCATGGGATATGCAAAGCTGACAACAGAAAAAGTACAAAGAACTGTTAGAGCATTTGCCAGCGTATGCTTCGGCACAAGACAGTATACGAGTCTATAAGATTGTTGGAAGAGGACAAGTTGCCAATTTTGGCAGATTGACAGAAAACGAAAGTGAAGACATTATTGTTATTTAAGGAGACACAATGGGAAAGAGAATTTTATTTGCACCAATAGGAGGAACTGATCCGATTCGGTATTCACGAGATGGCTCTATGCTTCATATTTGCAGGCATTATCAGCCAGATATAGTATATTTATATCTATCCTATGAGATGATGGAATATCACAAAAAGGATAATCGTTATATAGATGCTCTCGAGCGTTTGGGCGAGTATTTGCATCATCCCTTTGAAGTAAAAGTGATTGAGCGCAGCCAGCTCAAGGATGATGTACATCAATATGATCGATTTTATCAGGATTTTCGGGAGGAAATCAGAAAAATTGAGCAGAAGATGAACCCAGAAGATGAGTTGTTGGTCAATATGGCATCGGGAACACCTGCAATGAAAAGTGCGCTGTCTGTGCTGGCAACTCTGGCAGAATATCGCTTCAAGCCGATACAAGTCAGTACCCCACAAAAAAAGATTAATTCAGAACAAAACTCATATGACAATGAACAAAGTTGGATACAAAATCAGGATAATTGTGAAGATGCGCCCAATCGGTGTGAGGAAGTGCAGTGTCTCAATCTCATGAAAATGTTTAAGATTGATGCCATAAAGAAACATATTCGCGCCTATGATTATACAGCCGCACTTTTAGTTGCGAAGGAACTTCAAAAAGATATTTCAGAAGATGCCTATCGCCTGTTGCAGATTGCAGATGCTAGAGTCAAATTAGACAGGCAACAAATCAGTAAGCTGATGAAGACAAAAACATATGACATTTATCCTATTCAGGACGAGAAAAAGCAGAAAATATTTGAGTACGCGCTAGTGTTGCAGATCAAGATTGAAAAGCAGGAATACGCTGATTTTATCAGAGGTGTCACGCCGATTGTAGTGGACTTATTAGAGAGCATTTTGCAGAATGTATGTGGTATCCAATTACAAGATTGCTGTACAAAAGATAAGAAAAATGAGATCTGGAAGTGGAATAGAAAAAAATTAAATGGACTAGGGTTGCTCACGTTATTGGACAAAACGTATGGAGGTTTTCGTGAAGGACCTGTCTATTCAAATCATATAGCTACCATTATTCGAGATCGGTGCAGTGACCAGACCATGAAACGAAATGTGAACGCAATCGCACAAGTCGAGAAAAATGTGCGCAATGTGGCAGCACATCAAATTATCTCTGTTACCAACGAGTGGTTTCGCAATCGCACAGGCAAGACAGCAAAAGAAATTTTTACCTTGATTCAGTATCTGATTCAGGAGGCTGGTATCAATACAGCACAAAAAGACTGGAAATCCTATGACAAAATGAATAAGATGATTGAGCAGTATTTGCGGTAGAAATGGATGAAATACGATGATATAGAAATCAAAAAGTGCTACTGAATGGTAGCGTTTTTTGATTGGAATCACAGAAAAGCTGTTAGTGTGAACTATAACTTTTTGCTTGCGATCAAGTTAGCAAATGCTAAAAATGGAGGAAGTATATGAACTATGGGGATTTAATAAATGTAAAGAAAAATATAGGGAAATGGATTAAAATAACAATATTCATCATGATTTCTTCATTTTTATATTTAATTCCACTAAAATTAGTTGAAGTTATGATAGATAATACCCAAAAAAGTGTAACATCCATTTTGACAATAGGCATTATTTTACTTGTGATCTATGTAGTGTCATCATATATAGGGGCGCTTGTTGACTATTACATAGATTCCTTTTCATTTGAAACAAGTAATCAAGTAAGAATCAAGGTATTTCATAACATTTTAAATCTCAATAAAGAACAGTTTAGTGAAATTATAAAAGGCGATTCATTTGGTTCCTTAATAGAGGATACAAAAATTGTATCAGAAAGTTCCATAAAACCAATATGTTTATTGATAAAGTCTGGCATCTCTTTTGTGGGCGGTTTGATTCTTGTTTCGTCTGTCAGTCCTATTATTACAATTGTCTTACTGATCGTAGGAATATGTGCATCATTGATAAATAAACACATGAGCAAAAAGTATCAAGAACATATTTATGAAACTAGAGAATCATCAGACAAAATATGGAATTTATTAAATGAAATTAGTTATCATTTTTTAACAATTAAATTAAACAGAAGAGAAAACTATTTTATGAATAAAGCAAAACAGGATAGTAATAACTATTTGATTAATGAAAGAAAAGAAGATATCCATAATAAAAAAATGTATGCTATAGACACTATTATTTTTATGGGAACTATAGGAATTTTATATAGTATCACATCATTGTTGGTGTATTATAACAAGATGTCTATGGGCGGTTTGGTTGCAATAATGATGTATAATTCCATTTTAATTGATCCATTACTTGAATTTTCACAAATGGTTAAGGAATATACAAAAACAAAAGTATCAATCGGCAGAATAAATAAATATATGATTGCTAATGATACTGAAATTGTAGAAAGAAAAGATGTAAAACATATAAGAAAATGTATTAAAATAAAAGAAATCTGTTACAGATATGACAATAAATTAATACTAAATAATATTACTATTTCAATAAATGTAGGTGAAAAAGTAGCAATTGTAGGTGAAAGTGGAGCTGGAAAAACAACGTTACTATATATCTTGTGTGGATTGATAAAACAGTCCTCTGGAAAAATATATGTGGATGATAAAATATGTACTAGCATGGAGGAATATTTAGATACATTTTCAGTTCTTTTACAAGAATCTAAAATATACAATACAAATTTAAAGGATAATTTGTATCTGTATACAGACGATTGGGACAAAGAGAGGGTTAGTGATTATATTTCTTTATTTGAATTAAAGGAGCTATTAGAGATGAGTACTAATCCAGAATACTTACAAACAAAGCTAAATAATATTTCAGGTGGCGAAGAAAAAAGAGTTAGATTAATCAGTGTGTTAGCAAAAAATTCGGATATTATTTGTTTGGATGAGTTTAGCAATTCTTTGGACAATAATCTATGTAATAAAATGATAAACTTTATTTTAAAGAATTTTGCAGATAAAACATTCATAGTAATCGATCACCGATTAAATCTTGTAGAAAAATTTGATAAAATAATTGTCATGAGAAATGGAAAGATCGAGCATATAGGAACACATAGCGAACTAATCAATAGATCAAGCTACTATAGAAAGCTGTATGATTCTAGGGAGAATGGAAATGCATGAATATAGTAGTAAACTTGCATTATACAATTCCTGAAATGTCGTATATCATTTCTATAGAGTAATTAATAACCAAGTCTGATTCTACTACAATATTAAAAATAGAAGTTGCTTTTGATTGCTCCTAGATCCAAAATACTCATAATAATATCAAATTTATGATGAATTTTTGCAACAAGTGCAAATTCTCAAAGAATAGGTTGTATTACTATTTTGCAGTTGGTATAATAAATTCTGACAGAGAAAGGGCAAAGATCCTCCACAGGGAGAATATTTTCAAAAGAAGAAAAAATCAACTTGCGATAGTGCTATGCAATTTGTGAGCTATTGAGAGGATGGAGGATTCAGAAGAATAAAGAAAGGTATGGAAAACATGAAAAAAGTAGGAATTATAGGTGCAATGGAGTTAGAGGTTTCTGAGTTAAAATCCAAGATGGATGTACAAAATGTGGTGGACAAGGCTGGCATGAAGTTTTATGAGGGCCTTTTAAACGAAAAAAATGTGGTGGTCGTACAGTGTGGGATTGGCAAAGTCAATGCTGGTATGTGCGTTCAGATTTTGGTTGATTTATTTGGCGTGGATGCTGTTATCAATACAGGAGTAGCAGGTTCTTTGCAGGCAAAGATCAATATTGGAGATATTGTGGTATCTACAGATGCCTGCGAACATGATATGGATGTCAGTGCATTAGGATATGAGCCAGGAATTATTCCACAGATGGAGACTTCTTGTTTTGAGGCGGACAAGACATTTATACAACAGGCGATAGACGTTTGCAAGGAAGTCAATCCAGACATTGGCGTATATGAAGGACGTGTAGTCAGTGGTGACCAGTTTATCTCGGATAGCGCAGTCAAGGATAAGTTAATCAAGCAGTTTGATGGAGCCTGCGCAGAGATGGAAGGGGCAGCGATTGCACATGCTGCATTTTTAAATCAGATTCCTTTTGTAGTGTTGCGCGCAATCTCGGACAAGGCGGATGGCAGTGCACATATGGATTATCCTGAGTTTGAGCGCGCTGCTGCGGCACACTGTGCGAAGCTAGTGGAGCATTTGATTATGAGAATATAACACATGTTTAATCTTTCATACAGTTCACAGTCTATTTGAAGCTATATGGTTATTAAAATGCACAAAAGGGAAAGGAGCGTGAAGGCGGCATGGAGACAAAAAAGCAGAACAAAATTTTGGAGAGACTCAAAAAGTCTGTATTTGTCGGAATTGCGGCGAGTGTGGGACTCACGCTAATCATGTTGATTTTTTTTAGCAATAAAAATTTTCAGCGCGTTGGTATCGTGATGCT
>CAJUHQ010000167.1 GCA_910586095.1 uncultured Lachnospiraceae bacterium
GACAATAATATCTGCATACTTCTTAAAATTGACTGTCTGCATTTGTAACACTTCTGCTTTTAGCTGTTCTATTGCTGTCAAAGAAGCTGTCAATTGTTCTATTTTTCTTTGTATGTCATCAGCCTGTTTGGTAAGAGCGTTTGCAACATCTGTCGGTGTTTCTAAAGAAATTAAGTGTTGTTTTATATCATCCAAAGAAAATCCCAATGATTTCAAGGATATAATTTGATGAAGAGTAACTAAATCTTTATCTGTATAAAGCCTGCGTCCACCCTCGCTTTCTGCTGACGGAGGGAATAATCCCTCTTTGTCGTAATATTGCAAAGTTCGAACAGTTATTCCCATTTTCTTCGCAACTTCTCCAATTGTCATATATCCAACTGGAATTGCGCTGTATTTTGCCATAATTTTTTTACCTCCTGAAATACATTATAAATTATTACGCAACGTCACAAGCAAGATCTTTTCAAAAATTTTTAGGCGACACAGATTTCAGCATATTAATAGTATTTGTCTGCAAAATAGAAAAAACATACATAACAGATTTCAATGTAAAAAGTGCTTTCCTTAACAAGTAATCTATGCTATACTCATCATAAAGTTTATCATCTATTGGTATAGTGTTGCGCACAATTTCTAACTGATAGATTGTAACAGTTCAGCCATGCAAAATCGAATATACAAAACGCTGTTGGGAGCTTGCTCGCATAAGGCATTTTGTATATTCGATTTTATAGGGCGGACGCCCGACATGAAATAAGTTGTCGGAAATATCCAAAATGAATTGTTAGCTTGTACAATCCGACAACTTATGAATGAGTATGGCTGAATAGTAACGATAGATTGATTAGCTTTTATTTTGTATATTGATAAAAAATATTTAGAAAAGGAGCGACAGAACGTGACAAAAAAGCAAGTGGACTCCCTTGCTAATCGGGGGACAAAACGGAGCTTGAACGGGCGGATATTGAGAAATACTACTCTTAATATCCTGATTTTGGTAGTTGTATGTTGTGTGATTATGGCCCTTTCCTTACATTCACTCGCCGACAACATATTATTGGATAGTCTTCAACCAATGGCCCGACAGTCGGCTAAAACAGTGGAGGCCAATATTCATTTGTTGTGTGAACGCATGATGAACATTGCGGGAGATTCGCGGATGCATATGGCAACCATCGGATTGGATAAAGAGGAAGTTTCCCATTCGGATCTTGAAAAGAATCGAATGACAGTTTTAGAAGAAGCTGCGGAAATTTATGAGCTTTATACAATCGCCTTGTATGATTTAGAAGGGCAGCTAGTACAGGGGATAGATGATGCCCCAGAAAATCTAGACAGCGAATTTTTTGCCTTATTGAAGGAAACAGATAATTTAACAATCGATACTTCCACCATTTTCCAGGGTAAGTTAGGCATTACAATGGGTATGCCAATAAAAGAGAACAATGAAACTATTCTCTATGTGATGGGCGTATATAAATATGATTTGCTCAACGATGTAATCAGTAGCATCAACTTGGGCAGAAATGGAATGGCCTATATGGTCAATAAGGAAGGTATCGTTATCGGACATCCGAACCAATCTCTGGTTCTCAATCAAAATTCGTTGGTTCAACTTAGTGGCGGCAACGAAGGCGCAATAGAACGAATTACTACCGGAGAAACAGGAGCAGCAGAACTTATTATCAACAGGGAAAAGATGTTAGTGACATTTTCTCCTATTCGAGGAACTCAGTGGTCGTTGGTTATTCAGATTCCAAAAGAGGATTACAGCCATTTTATTAATGGGGCTATGTTGGTGTCAATCTTAGCTACCTTAGTGGGCTTACTAATCTCCATGCTCTTCATTTTGAGATTTGCTCGATCTATCTCGCATCCAGTAAAGTGCGTGACAGATCGAATGGTCGCTCTCTCTAACGGTGATTTGCATACAGAAGTACTCCCTGTCGACACCAAAGATGAGTTGGAGGTCATGACACAGACACTAGATACTACACTAAAAAGTGTAAATCGATACATATCTGATATCCAGCAAGTATTGACCCGCGTTGCGGACGGTGATCTGCGCACAGGACCTCAGGTGGACTACGAAGGTGATTTTGCGTTGATTCGCGGTAGTTTGCATACAATTACCCAGTCCATAAATGAAATTCTTCTTGGATTTCGCGCAGCAGCAGATCGACTCACTAACATGGCAGTACAGTTGAGCGGGCAGTCCGTACAATTGCACCAGGACTCTCTAGAACAAAATCAGTCTGCTGAGGCGCTGGTTCAAGAGGTGACTCATGTGAAGGAGCAATTATCTGATGTTGCAAAGAGTAGTGATGAAACTCATTCTCAAACAGAGGAGATTGCTCACTGTATTCAAAATGCCAATAAACAGATGGCAGATCTATCTTTAGCTATGGATAATATCAGTGCCAACACACACGAAATTACAAAAATCGCAAAGGATATTGAGGACATTGCTTTTCAGATCAATATTTTATCTCTCAATGCCTCTGTGGAGGCGGCCCGGGCTGGAGCTGCCGGAAAAGGTTTTGCAGTGGTAGCCAGTGAAGTGAAACGACTGGCCACCAAGAGTGCTACGGCTGCAAAAAGTGCTACGGAAATGGTCAACAACACCAAAGCGATTATTCAAACAGGTGTAGTGATGACTGCGGATACTGCTGATTCTCTTCGTGCAATTTCTGATGTCTCTGTGCAGATCAGCACCATTTCGGATCAGTTGGCTAAAGCAGTGCAAGGGCAGGAGCTTGCTTTGGCTGTAATGGAAGAACGGATTGCTACTATTTCTGCCATTACAGATCGCAATCTGCAAAATGCAGGGGAAACGGAGCAATCTAGTGGATCGTTGGCGAAAGAAGCCGAGGCGCTTCAATCCCAAGTGCAAAAATTTATATTAAAGGAGAAGTAAAGCGAATGAAACGAATTTTTGCCATGCTTCTAAGCTTGCTGCTGATGGTACCACTGACAGCTTGCGGAAATCAGAAGGAGCTTCAAGACGGATATTATACTGCCCAGGCATCCGAATATAGTCACGGCTGGAGGGAATATATTACTATTTTAGTAAAGGGCGGGAACATTGTTTCTGTAGAGTATAATGCGGAAAATGCAAGCGGCTTCATCAAGAGCTGGGATAATACATATATGCAGAATATGTTCCACGCGCAAGGAACTTATCCTAATGAATATACTCGCTATTATGCAAATCAGCTTCTGAAGGGACAGGGTGAGGATGATATCGATGCAATTACAGGGGCGACCTCTTCTTATGGATCGTTTCAAATACTGGCTCAGGCTGTATTAGAACAGGCACGCAAGGGAGATTCCAGTATTGTGTTTGTAGACACAGCTCACTAAGAATAAAAATGTAGTTCTCACATAGGAATTCAGATAAGATAATTCAAAATAAAAGGTATTTTCCATTTATATGATTTCCTATAGTCTTTAGAATCAGTTTGTCTGCTATTAAAGCAGCATAGGTACTTAGAATTATCAAGATACAATGTATTGACACACAAAAATGCAGGCCATCTGCCTTGATTTTGCAGATAACCTGCATTTCTTTTTGATCGCTTGTATCATGTATCTAAAACATAGGAATTAGTTTGAAACCACTAACTTGTATCTGTTCTCCTTAGCAAAAACTTAAATTAGGATAAGTGAAACTTTAATTTTATAGTATTTGCATCCTATCACATTTGTGATAAGATGAGAGAAAGCAACAGGAAAATGAATTTTTTATAGGGGCAATAAATGATAGAATTTAGTAAAGAACATAGTAACGCATGGTTAGAGCTCATGACTGCTTACCAGGAATTTAGAGCTAAAGTGTTTTATTGGGCTAAAGAAAATAATGATGTAAAATTTCATGATTTATATATAGAACTTAGTTCTCCTATTATTGAAAGAGATTTGCATAAACGTTTATTGATAATGGATTTTTTGCGAAATACAGACATGTGGGACGAAAAAGCAATAGTACTTGTTTACAAGGAGCTAACTAAGATAGCATTGCAGGAACAAGAAGAAGTAGCTGGCTATGCACAAATGGTTTTGAAAAAAATTAAGCATCGCCCAGAACGAATAGACATTGCAGATAAAGTATTTATGCTAGCATCAGTAGAAGCAAAGCAAAAGAAACCTGATTGTATGCTTTTTCATAATGGTTGTATGCTTTTGCACGATTTGGGTTGTAAACAACAACTTGAACAATTTATTCAAGAATACAAACACTTAATCTATCTTGCCTCTGGTTTAGACGAGATGGATTTGTGTAAATTGGTAGAATGTACTTAATAATTTATTTTGCTTTGCTAACTAGATAAAAAGGAGCATTTCTTTTTTGTGTGAACTGGCAGCATACTAGAGTCAGACTGGTGGCAGAATTGTCTCTTTGAAATAGATATCCTTGGCCATTTTAATAAGTATACGATGATATAACAGTTTAGATTGACAATGATGCAATTAGAATGTCAAATGGTACATAAAGAGGAGAAAAGCATAGTGAATAAAGTTAAAAAGACATTATATCTTTTGATCTCTTTGTTGATTGGTTTGCTTTTGTACATTTTTTTACATGAACTGGGGCATTTGATTGTGATGTTATATGCAGGAGCCAAAATCATTGACTTTAGTATAGTTACTACTCATGTCACTGCAATCGGAGGAAATTATAGCAATCTATCAAATTTGTGGCTTCACGTAAATGGAATGTTATTTCCCGAAATTGTGTCAATAGTATATATGTTGTTCTACAAGAAAGAAAATAGTAGCTCATTTTATCATATTTTTTCGTATATTGCTTCACTTCTTCCAGTTTGTTCGGGGTTTGCATGGGTCATTGTACCATTGATCTATATACAAGGAAATGTGCCTGTTCATGATGATGTTACAATGTTTTTGCATAGTTTTACTCAAAACTATCACCCTTTGATTGTGAGTGTAGTTGCTATGTTCATCATCGCAACTAGTGCATCTATAATGGTTAAAAAAGGGATTGTCAAGAATTTTATTGTAGAGATGAGAAAACAATAAATAGTTTTTTGATTCTTAATACGAAAGTTTACCTATGATAAAGTTAGTATTTCTAAGACTTAGAATCTATTTTAATAACATTGTATGACAACTCATAGTTTTCATACAACTCATCAAATTGTAATCGCAACTTATAAAGGAGTTAGTGTGAAATTAAAATTTCACCAATCCTGATTTGTACGCCTGCAAAAGCAGGCAGATGGGAGTTAGTGTGAAAAATAGTTCTAAGGTAGTAAAAGACACAGCCTAAGAACTATTAAGTCTGCATAGCAGACTTTTTTCACACAGGAAAAACGCAAAAGACAGCGTTTTTCATTTCTATTTGAGCCGCCAAAGGCGGCATGGGAGGTTATCATGCTTGATAAAATACCTAGTGCAGAACAAATGACAACTTTAGTTGGAGAATCCTAGTGTGAAAGAAAGTAGAGGAAAACCATAAATTGGCGCACTTGAATAAGCTGTC
>CAJUHQ010000168.1 GCA_910586095.1 uncultured Lachnospiraceae bacterium
GAAGTATGTAGTACACAGACGGATATTTATCAGTTGATTTTTCAAGATTTAAGGATGTTATATGATATTTGAAAGTTTATGGCCGCTGTTTTTTCTGGCAGCGATTCCAATTATTATTATATTGTATTTATTAAAACCTAAAGGGATAGATTATCGAATTTCATCTAATTTACTCTGGCAAAAGCTGTTGAGAAATGAGCAGTCGCGAACCTTTTTTGAGAAGTTTGTGCACAATATTTTAATGTATTTGCAGATTGTGATTGCGGCATTGTTAGTGATTGCACTGATGGCACCTTTTATTCAGATAGACAGTCATCATGGTGGGCGAAAGATTCTACTCTTTGATACTAGTGCGAGTATGCAACATGTAGGAAGTTCGGGCAAAAGTCGTATGACAGAGGCAATAGAACGTGCCTGTGATGATATACGCACAGCACAGGGAACACAGTTTTCGATAGTGACAGTTGATGTTGCACAAACAAAGCTTTTAGCAGTGGACAGTACCGATATTGACAGCTTATTGCGCACAGTACAAAACATAGATTGTAGTGATAGCGGCGGAACACTTGTGCTTGCCCAGGAGATGTTAGATACTCTGATGGGAGATACGCAAGAGCGCGCGGCAGATCTATGGATTTATACAGATGGAAGTGGAGCAGCAGATGCGGAAGCATTGCGCATCACAGGAGATCATGTACTTTATGTGGCAGGTGAAACATCTTGGAATGTAGCAAATGAGTATACAGTGTTTACCATGCGTGAGGATGGCTTATATGATGTGATGGTCAGCGTGGCAAATTATAGTGATGCGAATGTTACGTTAGATGTCAGCTTATATGATGAAGGGCAGAACCTAATCGCTGTCAAACAAGTGCGTCTTAATCCTTCAGAGAGTACATTTTGTCTGTTTGACCAAGTGGATTGGCAAGGACAAACTCTTTCTTCGCGTCTTAGTGGGATAACATTTGCGGGGGGCGGTAGTGATAGTTTAGACAGGGATAATGTTTCGCAGGTAGTCAAAAGTCGCGATCATTTGATTAATGGGCTTTTTGTTGGAGATGGAAATACATTTCTTGAAAAAGCATATCAGGCAGTGACAGGGGAGAGTATAGCCAAGGCAAAGACGGATGACGCTGTGGGAGCCGACTATAATGTAGTGATCTATGATGCGGGAAAAATGCCACAGGATATGCAGGTGAATCGGCTGATTTTTGGAGATGCCGGAAAAGAGGTGACAGAAACCTTAAAAAATGTGGTACTAGATATGACAGATTGTGATTTAACTGCGGGGTTGTCTGGTTTTACTATCGGAGTCAACAAAGCTTTTTGTTTTGCGCTTCCAGAAGGGGCACAAAGCTTTTTGGAGTACAATGGAAATTGTGTAGGGTATTATATAGAACGCGATGGCGTCAAAGAGGTGGTAGTAGGATTTGATATACGCGAGTCTGATTTTCCACTTCGAGCAGAATTTCCGGTTTTTTTGGCAAATGCTATGATCTATCTTTCAGATACTTCTTGGCTTGCCACCAATAGTTACTACGCAGGAGAAGAGATTGCCTTGCAGCCGTGGGCAAAGATAGACAGAAGTTTATTTGACAGTCGTCCACGCAAGGCCGGTTTATTTCAGGTAGGAGATGAGGAGTATCAAGAATCTTATGTAGTGCGTTTTCAGACTACTACAGAATCAGATGGCAGAAAGCAGGCGGATTCTGTCAATGAAATAGATGGACTACAGATGCAAAAGGTAAAACATACACTTCGAAATGTTTTTTTGGTACTAGTATTGATACTTTTAGTAGTGGAGTGGATCATTTATGTGCGTCAATCCCGCTATCGAGGAAAGTTTTATCTAGCGGTGAGAGGCATTGTGCTTTTGTGTGTGTTGCTGACATTCTTTGGGATTCAGATTCACCGTGGCAGCAGCAAAACGGCTACAGTATTTGTGGTTGATCTTTCCAATAGCAACGCAGAGCATGTAGAAGAGATGGAAGAGTACCTGCAAAAGACAGTAGAAAAAATGCCCTCAGGAAATGTTTATGGCATCGTATCATTTGGAAAAAAAGCGTTGGTAGAACAGTTTTTGACAGCGGAAAAACAATATGGAGGACTAATGACATTGCCAGAGAAAATGGCAACCAATTTTGAGGATGCTATATCAAAAGCGCTCACGCTGATTCCAGGAGAGTATAGCAAGAGAATTGTAGTTCTTACAGATGGTAAGGAAACCAGAGGAAACATTCAAAATATGGCGCAGGTATTGACAGAAAGTCAGACGGAGTTTTTGAGTCTGATTTATGAAGATGAAGAACTGCCAGACACGTATATTGACAATGTGATTCTTCCAGCGTATTTGCATCCTGGAGACAAGTATTCTATCACAGTTCTAGTAGAGAGTAATTATGACACAGATGCGGTGATAGAACTCTATCGTGGAAGCAGCCAGGTGGCAGCAAACAGTGTGCATTTAAATAAAGGAAGTAATCGTTTTGTATTTAGTGCACAAGTAGATGCTGCTGCGAGCGGTAATGCGATGGAGAGTCTATCGGTACAGGTGAAGGCACCAGAGGATAGCTGTCCTGAAAATAATACATTTAGTGCATATTCTGTGGTAGAGACAGCGCCTAAAGTGTTGGTTATCTCAGGGCGTGATACGAATGTGTCAGATTTTTCTTCAGTGTTGCAGACAGCAGGCTGCGACTACAATGTAGTGACTGCGCTCAATACACCAGATACCATTCAGGAAATGTTACATTACAAGTCTATGATTTTGGTGGACACATATATTGATGATTTGCCAATGGGCTTTTTGCAAAATTTAGAGACATATGTGAAAGATTATGGTTGTGGTTTTATTTGCTGCGGAGGAGAGAACAGCTTTGCGCTAGGAGGATATCGCGACACAGTAGTAGAGACAGTGCTTCCAGTGGATATGCAGCTTCGGGGAGCAAATGAGATACCTTCTATGGCGATGGTGATGGTGATTGACCACTCAGGCAGTATGGTTGATGTGGTGGAAGGTTCTTCTGCTAGCAATCTGGATATTGCGATTCGAGCATCTACAGTAGCAGTGGATAACTTAAGCGATTCCGACTATGTGGGTGTACTCACTTTTGACGATCAATATAGTTGGCAAGTGGAGCTTGGGCTTGTTGATGACAAGAGTGCGATCAAGGACAAGATTAAACAGGTTCACGCAGGAGGTGGAACTACTATCAAACCTGCATTGCAGGAAGCATGTGCGGTGCTTGCTCAGAGTGATGTATCTATCAAACATGTAGTTTTGCTCACAGATGGTATGGGAGAAACCAATGATTTTTCGGATGTGATTAGCGACTATAAAGACAGTAATATTACACTTTCTACAGTAGCTGTTGGAGATTATTCTGACACAAGATTATTGGAACAATTAGCAGATCAGTGTGGTGGCAGATATTACTATTCAGATATGTCTAGTGATATTCCTAAAATTTTTGCGCAAGAAGTCTTTTTGGGCGGAGACAGTTATATTCAAAATGGTGTATTTTCGCTTGCAGTACAGAAGGGACATGAATTAACTAACAATTTGTTTGCCGATAGTTGGCCAGTTGTCTATGGCTATATTTCGGCTACCCCCAAGACAGCCTCTAATTCAATTATTGTAACAGGAGAAAAAGGAGATCCGCTTCTGACGGTGTGGCAATATGGATTAGGCAGGACAGTGGCCTGGAACAGTGATGTCACTGGAGAGTGGAGTGGCGCTTTTGTGGGACAAGACGATTATGTTCAGATGTGGAAGCGCATTGTAGATTATGCTACAGGAAATGCCAATATGGGGTCAGATCGTGTAGATGTGGTGACAGTAGGCGACCGAACAGAAGTGAATTATCAGACAAAGGACTATGACAATGGAACGCAGATTGAGGTGATGGTGGTTGATCCACAGGGAAATACCACAGAGGAAGTGTTGCATGCGATTGCACCAGGTAAATACACAGCAGAACTTTCGACGCCACAGACAGGGTTGTATTATTTCAATGTGCGTCGCACAGCAAATGGGGAAGTCCAAAACTATATGACAACTGCTGCCGCTGTGCAGTTTGCGGACGAATATAAGTTTGACATTCGTGCTGATTCGTATCTGCAATTTGTGGAGCAGTATGGACGTATAATCACACCACAAGATTCGATTTGGACACGAATTGTTACTAGAGCAAAAGAGACATATTCTTTGACCAACTGGCTGCTTGTGCTTGCGCTTTGCTTGTTTGTGATAGATGTAGCCTTGCGGCGCTTCCAATATGTACCCAAACTGCATTTTGTCAAAGAAAAAAAACATATTCAAAAGGAAGTGGAAAAGTTAGAGAAAAGCCAGATAGAGCACGATCATGAGGCGGTACACACACAGATGGATAATGCCACGCAGACAGAAAATAGTACCCAAAAGAAACAAAAACAACCTAAAAAGACAAAGAAGGTAAAACAATCAGAACAGACATTGGATACTTCTCAACTGCTAAAGAAAAAGGATGATCGTCAAATATAACAATATAATACACTACTTAAAAATTCTTATTAGGTGTTCTTTTTACAAAGTTAGAATACAGATTTAAGAAGGTAAGTGGCCCCTAGAATATAATTTCGCATACGAGATTCTTACAAAACTGTTAGAATAAATTGTGTCTTTGAAAGAATGTGGAAAGAATCTTGTGAGATAATCTGTATGTAGCAAAGATAAGACTTCGACCATACATAGTCGAAGTGTTGACAATTCTTTGACTACATACAGATTTTTTAATGTAGGGAGTTAGTATGAAATATAAAATTTCACCCATCCTGATTGGAGAGCCCACAAAGGCGGGCAGATGGGAGTTAGCGTGAAATATAAAATTTCACGCATCCTGATTTGTACGCCTGCTAAAGCAGGCAGATGGGAATTAGAGAGAAAGGTGTGGTTAGAAAGATGGCAATTTTACAGGCAGATGATTTGAAGAAAGTTTATGGGACAGGTGAGAATGTTGTCCATGCTTTGGATGGAGTCAATCTCACAGTAGAACGTGGAGAGTTTGTTGCAGTTATCGGTACATCTGGCAGCGGCAAATCTACTTTGCTTCATATGTTAGGAGGATTAGATCGTCCCACGAAAGGACGAGTAATTGTGGACGGCAAGGAAATTTTTGCATTAAAAGATGAAGCGTTGACGATTTTTCGGCGTCGCAAGATTGGATTTGTCTTTCAAGCATATAATTTGGTCCCAGTGCTAAATGTCTATGAAAATATTGTACTGCCAATTGAATTGGATGGTGGTAGTGTTGATAAGAAGTTTATTCAACAGATTGTGCAGACATTAGGATTAGATGGGCGGTTGGACGCCCTGCCAAGTCAGCTTTCTGGTGGACAACAACAGCGCGTTGCCATTGCACGCGCACTAGCAGCTGCTCCTGCAATCATTCTTGCGGATGAGCCAACCGGAGGGATAAAGTTAGTAGTACAACAATCACAAAAAAATAATG
>CAJUHQ010000169.1 GCA_910586095.1 uncultured Lachnospiraceae bacterium
CTTGTTTTTAATCAAGATTACAAACTAGCTTAGCTAGTTTCGCAATTACTTAAAAATTCCACTTGAGTACGGTTTTGCTCGTTTACTTGAATACATCTGCATTGATATTCCTGTCTCAATTCAGGAAACAAATGCCTGCCTTTGCCAGCAAGCTTCATTAAGGAACAAAAGATCAAAGCAAGCCAGCTTGTACAGCCGCCGCGAAAGGAGTTCTGTCCTCTGTATAACCCCTCTAATGCTCTGCTGCTCATAACAATTTGAGTGTCAGGACATTCCGAAAGCATTTCGTTTAGATACCCTGCATGATCATCGTGAGCGTGCGTCAAAAAAATATACCGAATCTGTTGAACGTCTATATTTAATACTGCAAGTTTCTTTTTGAGACATCCGAATCCATTTTCGTATCCTGTATCAATCAGCACATACCCTTGATTAATGGGATATATCCAGTTATTGACGATTCTGCTCCCTGCATTGACCATATGTGTCTTCCCCCGTCCATTTTCTGCCGCCAACATCAATTACAATTTGCCGCTCTGATTATATCATAGCCAATTTTCGGCCTCAAGCCGTGATCTGTGAAATTGCCAAAGTTTCAGGCCAACAACACAAAAGGAAAAAGGATGAATTATACGATACACGATTGCACATCACCTGCTTTTGTGAACACAGACAAAGCTCTAGCACTCACATTCCCTTATTGTTACTTTTTTATTTCAATACAATATTTTATACTTCTTTGAAGGATTCAAAAAATCACGTACAAATCTGTGAATGCAACTTGTATTTTTTACAAGTGATAAAATTCTTTGTACCATTGTGCAAACTTTCTAAGCCCATCCCTTAGACTTGTGGCGGGCTTAAACCCAAAATCTTGTTCTAGCGCACTGACGTCTGCATAAGTAACTTCTACATCACCAGGCTGCATTTGTACAAACTCCTTGTAAGCCTCAAAATCATAATCTGATGGTAAAACTTTTGCTTTTTTTAATTCCTCTTGCAAGATCTCCACAAAATCAAGCAAGTTCTCTGGATGATTATTCCCAATGTTATAAATCTTATATCGTACATCTTCTTCATTGGGTAATGGTGCACATTGCATCACTGCCTTTATTCCTGTAACCACATCATCAATATACGTAAAATCTCGCTTGCAATGACCATAATTAAATATTTGAATCGTTTTTTTCTGTACAAGTTTATTGGTAAAACCAAAATACGCCATATCTGGCCGTCCTGCTGGACCATACACTGTAAAAAATCTCAATCCTGTCGATGGAATCCCATATAATTTTGCATAGGCATGTGCAAGCAACTCGTCAGACTTTTTTGTAGCAGCATATAGCGATACAGGATTATCCACTTTATCCTCTGTAGAATAAGGTATCTTTTTATTGCTGCCATATACAGAGGAGGAACTTGCATAAACAAAATGTTCCACTCCTTTTTCACCTCTGTCATAACTGTGCCGACATGCCTCAAGAATATTATAGAAACCAATCAGATTGGATTCTACATAGGCATCTGGATTCTCTATGCTATAGCGCACCCCTGCCTGTGCTGCAAGATTAACTACTATTTGTGGTTTATATGATGCAAAAATATCTTCTATAACTGCCTTATTAGCAATATTTTCTTTTATAAAAGTAAATTTGCATGGCATAGTTGCTTCTAGTTCTTGAATCTGTTTGATTCTAAACTCCTTCAGTGCTACATCATAATAATCATTCATCGTATCGATACCTATGATATGAACTTCCTGTGCACTTTTTAAAAGCTCCATACTAAGATTGGCACCAATAAACCCTGCTGCACCTGTCACTACAATTGTCTTACCATTTAACTCAACATTCTTTTCTAACATTATCCATCCTCCATCTTTTCAACCATCCACGATTCGGAAATCACGCTGAAAAAAGTCTGCTATGCAGACTTAGTACTTCTCTGCGAAACAGTCTTTGCTGTGAACAGAAACTCTTCTCACACTAACTCCCATCTGCCCGCTAATGCGAGCCCTCCAATCAGGATGGGTGAAATTTTATATTTCACATTACTTTTATTTTCTATGCACCAAATCACACTAATCTGCATATTATATTGTGAATTCCTCTTCCTATGGCGGTTCTGTATATGAAACAATTCAAACATCCTTTTAACATATTCAATATTTTATATGTTCTTTGCTTTTGTCTGACAATCTTAGCACTCTACAAGCAGATCATGTCCTATTGTGCTGCTCGCATGATGACTACAAGCTCTCCCACAGATACCGCTGATATATTAGATATCAAACGCGTTGCGCTCACATTTGATGATGGCCCTCATCCTGTCTATACAGAACAGCTTCTCGACGGTTTAGCAGAACGCAACATAAAAGCCACTTTTTTTGTCACTGGACAAAATGCTGAACTCCATCCCGATATTATAAAAAGGATGTATGATGAAGGACACTTAATTGGAAATCACACCTATAGTCATATGCAACTTACTGAAACAAATCGCGAAACGTTCAAAAGTGAACTTGTCAAAACAAACGAGTTAATCGAGAGTATTACAGGTGAGGAAGTACAATATGTGCGCCCTCCCTATGGTTCATGGGACAAAACATTTGAAACTGAGCTAAGTATGTTCCCTGTTCTATGGAATATTGATCCCCTTGATTGGTGTACGTCTGACTCGTCTTGTATAGCATTTGCTGTGATTGATAATGTGACAGAAAATAATATTATTCTCATGCATGATTATTATTCCACCTCGGTGCAGGCTGCACTTATGATTGTCGATGAACTTGTTAAACAAGGCTACGAGTTTGTCACTGTGGATAAGTTGCTCTTTGACTAATGAACCGTTTCTTTTATTTAAACACACTTATACAAATTGATTCTTTACTGCGTCATAATGATATTCAATCCCAGCTAATGTATCTATAATGGCGTTGATATCCTCATTTGTATCCTCACAAAATGCCTCGAGACTTGGGTAAAAATCCCTGAGTTTGAGATTGATATAACTTAATAGCATCACAGGATCTTTGGGCATATTTATCCCTCCATTCTTACTACATTTATCAATTTTTATTGTACACATACTGCTTTATCATACTCTATAATAAATAGCATACTTTCTTTATCGCAATAATTAATCACATGAACAGCACTCTGGCCTTTTACCTTTGACTCAATTGAACAATAATTAACTCTACACTCAACCTGTCCACCATATGCCCTGTCTTGATGCGTTCATCTGCTTCCACACAAGCCTTTAGCGCATCTACAAGGACTGCCTGTTTAAACTGCGCTGCCTGTGGAATATACTTTTTTTTCAAATAATATCCATTCAATCCCGTCTGGCTTGCGATTTCCTTCTCTTGATATCCCTTCTGTTTCATCTCTTTTACTTGTAACAACATATTGAATTGTCTGGCAATTAGCGCCAAAATCTTCATGGGAGCCTCTTTTAATGCAAGCAGACTATAATACAAGGCAAGCGCTGTCTTTTGATCTTTCTGAGCCACTGCCTCCACCATGTCAAAGATCTTATTTTGGAGTTGTACAATGCACAGCTCTTCCACATCCGCCGCTGTTATTCCCTCGTCATAATATTTATAACAAACCAATTTCTCCACTTCGCGTCGAATGATTTCCATACTGGTACCTGTCTTATCCAAAAGAAGATTGAGTGCGTCTGGGGTGATCCGTTTTCCCTCTTTCTTTAAAAGTCCCATCACCCACTTTTGGAGTGTTGCCTCGTCTTGCACTGCACACATAGCAGCATACCCATTTGTAGTACATGCCTTGTAAAGCTTCGTTCGCTTATCAGTCTCCTCCTCCACAAAAATCAGGCATGTTGTGTCTGGCAGTGTTTTTACAAGATCGATGATCTTATCATTTCCCTCTTTAAACCATCCGCTATTTTCTACCACGATCACTCTGCGCTCCGCAAAAAATGGCATTGTACCAGCCATATCAACAACCTCATTGACATTGATATCCTTCCCTGTATAAATACTACAGTTCATAGCATCTTCCTGCGCCACCAGCGCATTGATAAGGTTGTCACGGTACTGTCTGCGCAAATAAGCCTCCTCACCGTAAAGTAAATACACTTTGCTAAACTGCCCATTCTTAATATCTTGTGCTATGCGTTTCATACCCACCTCATATAGTATAGTTAATCCCAATAATGAGTTACTTTATACTCTCCATTTTTTATTTTTACTATAATAGCGCCTGTGTCCTTTGTGGCTAATATCTCACTACCCACATGATACAAATTTTGCAATGCTTCTACATGTGGGTGTCCATATCTATTGTTTTCTCCACAGGAAATCACCGCAATTTCAGGATATGCTGCCATAATTAGCGCTTCTGTGTTTGAATATTTTGATCCATGATGTGCTGCCTTATATAAATGAATCACTTCCTGTTCCCTTGTAAGATAATCTGCCACTACTTGTTCTCCATCAGCCTCCACATCTCCTGTAAGAAGAGCTGTAAAACATTGTGCTTTCACTTTTGATAAAGTCAATTTCATCACAAGAGAAGAAGCATTTCGCGATGCTGCGTGATATTCTATGGACGGGTGCAATACCTCAAATTTTACTTGGTCCGCTTCTATGCTATCGCCTGCCTGAAGTTTATACAATGGTATCTGTCTTACTGTGCACAACCTTACTAATTTTTCATATGCTTCATCTTCTATCACTGCATGAGAGATACATATTTTATCAATATCAATCCCAAAATCTCCCTCGAGAATTTCCATCACACCAGAAATGTGGTCACTGTCCAGATGTGTTAGAAATACTGCATCTAGCCTTGATACACCCATGTATTTTAAGTATGGGACAATAATATACTCTCCTACCTTGTTTTGCGAAGTACTTCCTCCATCTATCAGAAAGTGTTCTCCTTTTTGACTCTCTACCCAGATACAATCTCCTTGTCCTACATCGAGAAATGCTATGCTCGCTCCATCTATAGAATGACTGCTTATAAATGCCACTGCTACTAGTATTGCAATAAACCTAATCGAATAGGGAAAGATTACATTCATACCACGCTCTCTACACCATACATTCTTTGATATCCGAATTCCAACTGTATGTGCTATGTAAATCAGAAGGACTACTCCTAAAAAAATGACTATTTTCCAATTCTTTGGCCGCCCCACAATCCACTGTGCATATGGAAGTCTCAAGAATAGTTTGCACAACTCTTCAAATCCTCCTAACAGGATGCGACACACCATTCCTGCAATCTGAGCCAGCCCAAGACCTACCACAGTCGGAAGACTGCCAAAAACTAAACAGCTAATACCTGCTATCATGACAATCCCCATAGCGGGAATCACAATCAAATTTAACAAAAATGAGTAGACTGGAAGTTCATAATATACACACAACATGACTGGAAGTTGTATCAAAAATATCCCTAAGCTTCCACACAATGATGATGCAATC
>CAJUHQ010000170.1 GCA_910586095.1 uncultured Lachnospiraceae bacterium
AGAGCGTTTGGCTACGGACCAAAAGGTCGGGGGTTCGAATCCTCTAACGCACGTCTAAAAACAGGGAAGAATTCATTCTTCCCTGTTTTTAACATATACAAGATTTATTTGCTTTTTTTCTTTGGTTTTGGTGGAGGAAGTTCTTTACAAGTAGCAATAGCAAAGGATTGTAAAAAAGTTTTATTGTCAAGATCTTCAAACAGAAAATAATCTTTTGAACCTTCATAAGGAGGTGTTTGTTCTAAATGCGGTGCAAGTTGTGTGCCTGCTTGCGTAATTTTGATATATAATCGATTATTGCAGATTAGTGCAAAGATTTTTCCATCGAGATACAATCCATATTCACCAAACATTTTTCGTGCAGTGATAGAACCTGCGTCAGACAACTGATCTATAACATAGTTTACAAAATCTAAAGTAGATGCCATTTTTAAGCATCCTCCTTGTTAAAAGAACCGATTTCCACCAAATTTCCTTCTGGGTCAGCGATATAACAAGTTCTTTGTCCCCATGGTTCAGTTGTTGGAGGTAAAACAGCTCTTCCACCGGCAGAGGTTATTTCTGCAAATGCCTTGTCTACAGCAGCATAATTAGAAACTGACAGTGCGATTTCGTAATGACCATTTATTCCATTGGCGTAAGAAAATGTTTTGCCAGTCATCTGTTCAAAATCAGATTTTCGGTATAACAGAAAAAGGGTTCCATCTTTTTCTAAAAATACGTTTGTGGCATTTTCATCCTCCTTAATCTCAAATCCTAATACATCACGATAAAAACGAACCATTACTGACATGTCGTCTACCATAATGCCAAATCCATCTAATTTTAAATTCATGATTGTAGTCCTCCTTCTTGTTGGATAAGCTTTGTTTACTTTGTAAAGTGTTAGAATAATTTGTGTTTGTTATCACATTTTATTCTTTTTCGTATCGTTTTAAAGCATTGAAAAGAGTAGTTTGAATTTCCTGGCGAATGTTAGAAGGTTCTAGAAGTTTAGCTTTTTCGCCGAAACTAAGCAGCCACATGATTAGATTTTCTTTGTTTGTATAATCTGCCTGAAATAGTAATGTACCATCAGCCTGTTGCGTAAAACAATTTGGTCCAAATTCTTCGATTAGCCTCCATTTGCAATCAGCATCAAATCGTATCTTCACACAAATTCCACCTGTAAAAATGTGCTCATTGCGCAAATCTGGCAGAGGAACTAGCCTTGGAGAGACTGTTTTGTCTGACAGACGCAGTTGCTCCATACGATTTACTTTAAACAGACGAAAATCATTTCTTGTAGTACACCATCCCCACACATACCAATTAGCCCAACGAAAAATGAGGTAATATGGCTCAATTTGACGTATACTTTCTCCTTTTGGAGCATAATAGAGAAATATAAGTTCTCTGTGGGTATCAATTGCGCTGCGGATCTGCTCAATTTTAGGGATAAGTGTATCTTTATACCATGACGAGAGATCAATAAGTACAGATGGATTTCCTGTCATAAGATTTGACGCGCCAACAGATAGTTTCTCCATAAGTTGAACATAGCGATTGGTACCGTGGATACTGTCAAGACTTTGTAAGCCGATAAGAATGTCTTGCATTTCACGGGTAGTCAACAAGGTGTGACTAATTTTATAGTTTTCCATAAGAGCAATTCCGCCATGAACTCCTTGTTTGGTCATGATGGGAATTCCAGCCCTGCATAAATGCTCAATATCACGGTTAATGGTTCGTCTAGAAACCTCAAACTGTTCAGCCAGCTCAGGAGCTGTTATCATTTCTCTTTGTAGCAGAATCGATAAAATACCAATCAAACGTTCTATTTTCATAACCAATCCTTTCAACAAAATAAGTATAACATATTAAATATGACATTAATATGTCGTGTTTATAGTAAGATAGTATCAAAATGTTTATATAAGGTAATCTGTTGTATTAGATAAAATAAAAAATTCCAACAAAATATGCTATCCTATTTGTAGTGATACAAATCAAAAGGGCATTTTTCTGTTGAAGTTTTAAAATAATGATACCACGTTAATAGTAATTTTTGAAGATTTTATTTTAACTGTTTATGTTATTATAGATGATTCGTTATAAAAATAGGATTGTTATAAAAGTATATATGATTATAAAAGAATTGCAAATAAAAATATGATATTTTAAGTAGAGACGAAAAATAATAATTGTTCTTGTATTTATATTGTACATATCCTATAATAAGGTAATCATCACCCATCTTGATGGATTTACTCTAGCGTGCAGATTGTTGGCGACATGGAGGAGTAGCATGTGTAGTATAAGAGAAGCTATAGAAAATGTTGTCAAAAATCGTTATCTTGACAGATCAAGGATATTTGAAGTATCACATTTAAAGTATGAAAATATTATAAAGAAAATTGAAAAAACATTTATAATCAATAGAGGAACTTCATTTTATCACAGCACATTGCATTGGTCTAATATAGAAAACAGATTTTCACCTTCTTTTACTATAAAACAAACATATGTTGGGGACAATGTGTTGTGGTATCATCAACTGAATAAGATTATTCCAGATTGCTTGCATTATGTTTTGTTTGAAGATACAATTAATTTTCAGCCTAAATATTGGTTGTATGAAATGTTTCCCAGTGAGATCATTACAGTAATAGATGAAAGTGAGCCAAGCCCAGATGATTTTTATATTGTTTCAAAAAAATTAAAGTGGCTTATTAGTGAATGTCATGAAGATATTGTCTATTTTGTGGGGGATGAAATTGACACTTCTTTTATCTAGGAAAAATAGATTGGATATAAAATAGTGACATGCAAATTGGTACAAGTAATAATTGTGTCAAGTGTTATAAAAAATTGGAGTTAGGAAAACAATTACGAATGAAAGCTTATGTGAATGAATGTTGTTTGTGATGTAAATTGAGCTTGAATCAATAAATATACTCATAGGTAAGTGATTGCAAAACGCAAAATAGCATTGATGGGGATAATATATAAAATTTCTAACGAAGTTATCGGTTTTGTAAGGAATAAAACAAGAATGATTATTAGAAAAAGAACATTCTAAAGGAACTGTTGGGAAGTGGTCAAAGTAAATATTTTGAGGAGAAATTATTTTATTTAGAGCAAAGAAACCAATATATTTAATGGTTTTAGAATTTCGCCAACGCCTAGTTATTCATAGGTTGAGAAAGGAGCATGATAATTAAAATGAAAGAAAGAATGCATAGAGGAGAATTGTATCTTCCAGGAGATGAGGAAATTATAAAAGAGCAGTTAGTTTATCAAGATAGATTATGTGATTATAATATGACAAAACCATCAGAGACAGAGAAAAGAACGCAATTGCTCAAAAGTATGCTTGCAGATTGTGGAGAGGGAGTATATATTGAAGCCCCTTTTTATGCAAATTTTGGCGGGCATCATTGTCATTTTGGAAAGATGGTATATGCAAATTATCATTTGACATGTGTGGATGATACACATATTTATATTGGTGATTACACCATGATTGGACCAAATGTAACGATTGCCACCGCAGGACATCCTATTTTACCAGAGCTTCGTGAACTGATGTATCAATACAATATGCCTGTTCACATTGGTAAATGTTGTTGGATTGGGGCAGGTGCAATCATTATGCCAGGTGTCACAATTGGTGATTATACAGTGATTGGAGCAGGCAGTGTTGTCACCAAGGATATTCCAGCTAATGTAGTTGCGGTGGGAAATCCTTGTAGAGTGATGCGCGAAATTAATGAACATGATAGAGCATATTATTATAAAGATAAAGAAATTAGACTAGAAGAGTTAAAAAAGGATAGAGAATGTTAATCTTACAAGATTGATTTGTTAGATAAGAAACCAGAGGGAGCATGATTGTATGGTATTATACAGGCCTGTAGGAACAAAGGAGTTAGAGAAAATACAAGAAAGTGGATATACTAGTTATCCGCCTAGATTACCAGAACAACCTATTTTTTATCCTGTTTTGAACAAGGCGTATGCTGTGGAAATTGCATCACAGTGGAATGTAAAGTACAATGAGGATCATAGAGGGTATGTAACAAAATTTGAGATTGATGAGGCATATGCTAAACAGTTTGAAGTGCATACGGTTGGAAGTAGCCATCATCAAGAATTATGGGTTTTAGCCAATGAACTGAAACAGTTTAATCAACACATTGTTGGGAAAATACAAGTGATTTGTGAATTTTCTGAAGAATAAAAAATTCTTGTTCTCTTCACCATGAGGAGAGCAAGAATTTTTTTGATGGTAAAGTACATGAAGAAAGAGATTGAAATCAAAAAATAATGCAAAAAAGAACATTACGAAAAAAAACGAAATTTTTTTGTGTATTATTCATAATTCATAGTATAATTTATCGTCAATAATTCCTATTGAAAATAAATGTCACAATTGCTAATATTAATTCATAGAAATTTTATGATAAGTTCAAGATCGCTTTATAGATATATTATAAATACATATTTTTAATCATAATTCTTGTCTTTATTTTGTGTAAAATCGTAACTACATGATACACATAAAAACAAGCATAACAGTGAAAGTATTCGTACTGTTATAAACAAATAATACAATAGAAAGAATATTATCAATGTCAAGTATGGACAGTGTGAGATAAGATGAAAAATCATCAGAAAGTTTGGACTGTCTGACAAGACAACGATAATATACTAATAAATTATTTAATAATTTTTAATAAAGGAGGACTAAGAAATGAAAAAGACTCTCGCTGCATTATTACTTGTAGCAATGACTGTCACTTCTCTGGGGGGGTGCGGCGGATCTAAAGATTCTAATCAAGGTGCATCCCAACCAAGTGCAGGCACATCAAACACATCAAACACAAACGCATCCAGTGGTGAGACTCAAGATGTAACGCTCAAGATATGGTGTCCACAGAATCAGGTAGAGACTGGAATTATGGAGGAGCAGCAAGCTGCTTTCGCCGCAGAGCATCCCGAGTGGAACATTACTTGGCAGACAGAAGTTGTTGGAGAGGACAAGTGCAAGGATGAGGTTCTTAAGGATGTTGGTGTAGCCGCAGATGTATTTATGTTTTCAACAGATCAGCTTCCAGATTTAGTAGAAGCAGGTGCAATTGCACAGCTTGGTGGTACTACTGAGGCTATGGTAAAAGAAGAAAACAGCGAGACTGTTATAAACACAGTTACTTGGAATGACAATATATATGCAATTCCTTTTACACACAATACTTATTTTATGTACTATGACAAAACAATTCTTGATGAATCAGATATCACATCATTAGAGAAGATTATGGCAAAAGAGACTGCTGACAATGTATACAATTACTATTTTGAATCCGCAGGTGGATGGAAATTAGCTTGCTATTATTATGGTGCAGGCTTAAGCATCTTCGGTGAGGACGGCAGTGATCTCGAGGCAGGTGTAGATT
>CAJUHQ010000171.1 GCA_910586095.1 uncultured Lachnospiraceae bacterium
TCCTGATTTGTACGCCTGCTGAAGCAGGCAGATGGGAGTTAGTGTGAAATATAAATTTTTCACACGCAAATTTGTGCCTGCGGCCCAAATTCGCAGGTTACGGAAAGGCATGGGGATTCTATGAAAAAGTGGAAAAAGAGTGCACTATGGATCTTGTTGACTGTAATTTTGATGATTATGTTGTCAAGCAATGGAAAAACACAGGTTGTTTTGGCTGCGTCGGATGATGGAGTGATCTTAGAAGGGATCTATATGGGAGAAATTGATCTGTCTGGGATGACTGTAGAGGAAGCAACTGCTAGTGTCGATCAGTATGTGGAGACAATAAGGCAAAAGAATGTGACATTTGAGGCAGTGGATAATCACTATGTGGCAGTTACTGTAGGAGATCTTGGACTGACATGGGAGAATACAGCAGATATTGATGCGGCGGCAGCATTTGGAAAAAAAGGAAATATCGTAAAGCGGTACAAGGCAATCCAGGATTTAAAACATGGAAATAAAGTGTATGAGTTAGTGCTGTCTATTGACAAAGAGCTCTTGCGTGCTGTGTTAGAACAGCAATGTACAGAGTATGATGTACAAGCAATCAATGCTACCATGTCGCGGGTAGATGGAGAATTTGTTATAGAGGAAGGGCAGGCAGGCCAGAAGGTAAATATTGAGGAATCTCTCAATAAAGCATACGAGTATCTCATGAATGAGTGGGATTATCAGGATGCTTCTATTGATCTAGTGATTGATGTGACACAGCCAAAGGGAAAAGCGGAGGATTTAGCAAAGCTTACGAATGTATTGGGAACGTTTACTACAAGCTACTCTTCTAGTGGAGCATCACGATGCAAAAATGTAGAAAACGGATGCAGGCTTATCAATGGTTCTCTAATCTATCCGGGTGAAGAATTTTCTACTTATAATAGTATCAAACCGTTTACACAGGAAAATGGGTATTATCCAGCAGGATCTTATTTAAACGGAAAAGTGGTTGACAGTATTGGCGGCGGAATATGTCAAGTGTCCACAACGCTCTATAATGCTGTACTTTTGTCAGAATTAGAGGTGGTAGAAAGACATAATCATTCTATGATTATAAGTTATGTGAAGCCTTCGATGGATGCGGCCATTGCCGAGTCCGCCAATAAGGATTTCCGGTTTGTCAACAATCTAGAACATCCAATTTATATAGAAGGATATACACAGGACAAACAAATTACATTTACTATATATGGAGTGGAGACGAGAGCAGCAGAGCGTACTATTCGTTATGAGAGTGAAGTGCTCTCAACAACGCGTCCAGATCATGAGATTATTACAGCCACAGCGGGACAGGGAATAGGTTATATCAGTGTAGAATCGGCACATATAGGTTACACGGCACAATTGTGGAAAGTGGTCGAGGAGAATGGCACGCAGGTAAGCCGAGAAGTGATTAACAAGAGCAGTTATAAGGTATCTCCTCGATCGGCAGTGGTAGGTGTCAATACAGACAATCCAGCTTATGCGGCACGTATGCAAGCAGCAATCGATTCAGGCAGCATAGATGCTTGCAAGGCGGAAGCGGCGGCTATTCAGGCAGAGATTGCGGCATTGGCACAGCAACAGGCTGATTTAGAGGCGTATTATCAGGCACTTGAACAACAACAGTTACAACAGCAAATGCTCCAGCAGCAGGCAGAGGCAGCACAACAGCAAGTTGATCCATAATGTGTATAGAAAAGTGAACAACAAGTATGGTTGTGAAAAAATAATAGAAAACAGGAAACATAGAGCTGATTAAATAGTATTTATGTGTTCCCCAGATGAAAGGGGATAGTGGATGCAATGCGGAAAATTGACAGAAAGTATATATAACCGTTCTGTCATCAAGGTCATTCAGAAAAATTCAGAAAAAGACAAAGGATATCATCATGGCGCAGGTCTGCGGGCAGACTGCGCCATTTTGGCAGAAAATACAACAAGCGAAAAGCAATTTACGGGCATGGTTTTGGGACAGGCAACAGCAACTGGCACAGATATGCAGGTGGCAGCACGAGCGTATATAGCAGCGGTTAATCAGATGACAGTTTGTGCTGTCAGTAAAGCACATGAAATGACTTTTTGCCCATATGCGACTATAACATTGTTAGTACCAGAAAAATTGCGAGAAATTAAGATACGTAATATAGTGGAGACAGCAGCAGTAAAAGCAGCAGAGATGAAAGTTCCTATAGTGGCATGTGATGTTCAAGTTCTTCCATCAATCACAGAATCAGTGGCAGTCTGTGTAGTAAATAGTGGCATAGAATCATCAGTAGATACAACTAGATATTGTCTGAAGGGACAGGGAAAAGTAGTTCCTGGTGAGGAGATTGTCATGACCAAATGGGCGGCCATAGAAGGAACTGCCTTGATAGGAGAGGAGAGCTTTGCTGTGCTTTGCGGGCGGTATCCTGAGGATATTGTCAAGACAGCCGTAAATTTTTATCAAAAGTTATCTATTGTCGCGGAGGCGGCCTGCGCCGTGGAGTCCGGCGCTAGTGCTATGCAGGTGTTGAGGGAGGGCGGTATTTTTGGCGGACTTTGGCAACTAGCACAGGACAATGGTGTCGGACTGGTCGTAGACTTAAAAAATATCCCTATTAGGCAGGAAACAATCGAGTTATGTGAATTTTTTGATCTCAATCCTTATGTGTTGTTGTCGGGTGGAAGTTTGTTAATTACGACATCAGAGAGTGGAAAACTACTTCATACATTGCGGGAACGAGGAATTCATGCCACAGTGATAGGACATACGACAGCAGGAAATGATCGTGTGATTCTTAGGGATGAGGAGACACGATATCTAGAGCCTGCAAGAGGAGATGAAATTTTTCAATATAAGAAAAATAAGCATAATATATGAAGTGTAAATATGGTTCGTAGCGTCCTACATTTATAATGCAGAAATGAGGCTTGTGTTTTGTGTGCAACTTGTCATGTATAAATAGTAGCGCAGAAATGGAGAAAAATATGAGTATGAGAGAACAAATTTTATTAATTATTGAAAAGAACAGTAGAATGGATCTGCACGAACTTGCCATTATTCTCGGAGTGGAAGAGGCAGTGATTGTCAATGAGATGGAACAGATGGAAAATGAAGGTGTGATATGTGGTTACCATACACTGATTGATTGGGAAAAGACAAGTGTGGAGAAGGTAAATGCGTTGATAGAGGTGCGCGTTACACCACAGCGCGGAAAAGGATTTGACAGTATTGCAGAACGCATTTACAAGTATCCTGAGGTACACGCAGTCTATTTGATTTCAGGAGGGTTTGATTTACTTGTTACACTCGAGGGGAAAACATTAAAGGAAGTGTCTCAGTTTGTATCGGAGAAACTTGCAATTTTGGATTCGGTGATTAGCACGGCAACTCATTTCATATTGAAAAAATACAAAGATCATGGAACAGTGCTTGGGACGAAGGATGTTGACGAAAGGATGCAGGTGACACCATGAGAAATCCATTAAATAAGACTATAGGAGAAATTAAGCCTTCTGGAATACGAAAGTTTTTTGATATTGTAAGTGAGATGAAAGACGCTATTTCTTTAGGTGTGGGAGAACCCGATTTTGAGACACCGTGGCACATTAGAGATGAAGGAATTTATTCGCTTGAGAAAGGGCGCACTTTTTATACTTCTAATGCAGGGCTTTTAGAGCTTCGCGAGGAAATCAGTAAATACTTAAAGAGAAGATTTGATTTAAACTATGATGCAAAAAGCGAGATGATTGTGACAGTTGGCGGATCGGAAGCCATTGATTTGGCATTGCGCGCAATGGTTGATCCAGGCGATGAGGTTTTGATTCCACAGCCCAGTTATGTTTCTTATGAGCCATGTGCAATACTTGCAGGTGCAACTCCTGTTATTATTAAACTCAAACAGGAGAATCAGTTTCGATTGACAGCACAAGAATTAGAGGATGCTATCACAGATAAGACTAAAATTTTGATTCTGCCATTCCCTAATAATCCAACGGGAGCTATTATGGAGCGAACAGATTTAGAGGCAATTGCAAAAGTCATTGAAAAGCATGATTTATTTGTGATTTCTGACGAGATTTATGCAGAACTTTGTTATACAGACAAGCATGTATCGATCGTGAACATAGAAGGAATGTGGGACAGGACCATATTGATTAATGGATTTTCTAAATCACATGCAATGACAGGATGGAGACTTGGATATGCCTGTGGTCCTCAATGTATTATCGAACAGATGTACAAAATCCATCAATTCTGTATTATGTGTGCGCCTACTACCTCACAGTATGCCGCAGTGGACGCGCTTAAGAATGGAGATGCAGATGTACAGATGATGCGAGAAGCCTATAATCAAAGGAGACGTTATTTAGTTCATGCCTTTAAAGAAATGGGATTAGAGTGTTTTGAACCGTTTGGAGCATTTTATATATTTCCTTGTATTAAAGAATTTGGTATGACAAGTGATGTGTTTGCTACTAAGCTACTAGAGGAAGAAAAAGTAGCGGTAGTGCCTGGAACTGCATTTGGAGACTGTGGGGAAGGATTCTTGCGTATTTCTTATGCATATTCTCTAGAAAAATTAAAAGTGGCGATAGGAAGATTAGACCACTTTATCAGCAAGCTTCGCTGATGGATAAGAGAATAAAATTGCATGGAGGATGAGGATGAATATTGTATTGCATCAGCCAGAGATACCTGCTAATACTGGAAATATTGGTAGGACTTGTGTGGCGGTGGGAGCTGTGCTTCATCTGATAGAACCAATAGGGTTTCGGCTTACAGGAAAGGAATTGCGGCGGGCAGGAATGGATTACTGGGAACATTTAGATGTTCGCCGTTATATAAATTTTGAGGAGTTTGTGGAAAAAAATATTGCAAACAATTCTAAGGCGACTATTTGGATGGCAACAACGAAGGCTCAAAAAATTTACACAGAAGCAGTTTTTGGCAAAAATGACTTTATTATGTTTGGAAGAGAAAGTGCTGGTATTCCAGAAGAGATTTTAGTAAATTATAAAGATACGTGTATTCGTATTCCTATGTTAGAAACAATTAGAAGTCTGAATCTGTCAAACAGTGTTGGAATTGTGCTTTATGAGGCATTAAGGCAACAAGGATTTGAAGGGATGCAGACAGAAGGCGAGCTGCATCATACGACATGGTAGTTAATGTGAAATCAAAGATTTCACCATCCTGATTTGTATGCCTGCTAAAGCAGGCAGATGGGAGTTAATGTGAAATCAAAGATTTCACCATCCTGATTTGTATGCCTGCTAAAGCAGGCAGATGGGAGTTAATGTGAAATCAAAGATTTCACCATCCTGATTTGTATGCCTGCTAAAGCAGGCAGATGGGAGTTAATGTGAAATCAAAGATTTCACCATCCTGATTTGTATGCCTGCTAAAGCAG
>CAJUHQ010000172.1 GCA_910586095.1 uncultured Lachnospiraceae bacterium
GGACAGCGCAGCAAGTGCGCAGTCCTGATTGAAGATCGAGACTTTTACAGTAATAATCACAATTTTTTATATTTTGTAGTTGAATTTATTGGATCTTTGAATTAAAATAAAAATAGGAAGATTTTGGAGACAGGGGAGTCAGGAACAAGATATCAGTATTGCGTGGTATCTTGTTAGAGTTTGTAGTAGAATGTAGAAAGGGGTGTGTATTATGCGTATCTCAAAGATTGAACCAGTAAAAGGTTATGGACGAATTGCAAGCGGAAAGAGGATCAATAGAGCAGCAGATGATGCGGCGGGCATGGCGATTGCCCATAAGTTAAAAGCTACAGCAAATGCCACAGATGTGGCGACAAGAAATACTAGAGAAGGCATCAATGTCACAAAAATAGCAGACGGCGGATATGACAGCATTATGGAGCGTCTTCAAGGAATTCGCGAGCTTGCGGTGCGAGCAATGAATGGCACGAATAGCGCGTCGGATCGCCAGATTATTCAAGATGAGATTGACCAGCAGATGGCGGGTATTAATGAGTCAGCAAGAAATACCGTGTACAATCAGATGAAGCTGATGGATGGAAGTTACGCGACAATGGAAATCGCAAGTAATCCAACAGGAAAGGGCAGCGAGATCAAACTAGAGAGTGCAAGGCTAGATGCCCTTGGGTTAGCAGGCTTTAGTGTGACAGGAAATCAAATCGATCTCGATGCGATTGACAAGGCGATTGAAAAGGTAAGCGCAGATAGAAGTGCTTTGGGTGCACAAGCAAATGGATTAGCAGCAAGGGAACGTGCTAATCAGGTGGCTTATGAGAATATGACAGCAGCTAGAAGCCGTATTGAAGATCTGGATGTAGCCAAGGCTTCTACGGATTTGAAGAAAGAGGAGACAATGCAGTCTGTTCAGATTGCTATGTTTAAGAAACAAAGAGAGCAAGAAGGTAATGTAACAAAGATGCTATAATGCAAAAGAGTGTACATAATAGTCAGCCCTGTAAAACGAAATCCGTTTAGGGCTGACTTTGTTATTATAGTAAACGCACATCATGCACAGCCTGCCGTTTGACAGACCGCATGGCCATCTATGCTATGAAAGTCGAAGACTTTCATAGCAAACAGTCTTGGATAAACAGCATGCAATTCCTGAAATGCTTTATACCATTTCAGGCCGCATGGCCATTCATATAAAATGAGATGAATAGGAGTTTGCCTGTGAGTAAAAAGTTTTCTTTTACATTTTCTTTTATCAAGGCCTTTATACCGCAAAATATTAAAAATAAGACTATTTTTAATATTTATGGATTGCTAGGAAAGTACACAAGTTTCATATCACAGAAAACAATTGTGGCACATGCAAAAGCAAATAGGGAGGAACTTACCAATACTTCGTTGTATCTTTTTCAACAAAAGTTTATTGAAAATCAAGCGGAGTGGGGAAAGGTCTTGTTTGGAAGAGGAAGACAGTCTACTATGGCTTATTCAGGATGTGGCATTATTGCGGTCTGCAATGCGTTGATAGCGCTAGGAAAAACGATATCGCCAGAACAAGTTGCTGACTTAATTAGTGATTTTGAGAGAGAAGGTGCAGCAGTAGGCGGGAAGTTTGGAGTGTCTAGCAAGGCTATTAATGAATATTTTGTCAGACGCTCCTATAGTACTATATTGTCTGTTGACGCAGATGCCAATACAATAGAAGAGATAGAAAAGTTGTGTGAGATTGTGTTAGTCACGGCATACAACGACAAACAAGATATTACTGCATATATTCATACAGTTTGCATTACAAGAGAACAAAATAAAGGATATGTGCTTCACAACGCATATTATCGCGAGCATGGACAATGGGCACCGCGACAGGTAGGTATGTGTACATTGTATGAGGCAATCACTCAGATTGGGATAAATGCATCTCCAATTTGTGTGATTGGTATTCAAAATGATAGCTCCTATCCAATATCATTTGATCATTGAATAGGAGCTTCATAAAAAAACTAAGAGATTAGTAACTCATAGGCTCTTCTTCATGATTGAGCACACGAAGTGCACCTTGAGCAAGTGCAAGCAATTCATCCTCACCAGGATATACAGTAAATGGAGCAATCCACTCTGCATGTTCTTTTAGAGCAGCAACAATATCTGCGCCATAAGCAATACCACCTGTAACAATGATCTGGTCCACTTTTCCATTTAGTACACAAGCCATTGATCCGATATCTTTTGCTACTTGCAATAAAAATGCTTCTTTTGCCTCTTTTGCCTTCTCATCACCTTCATTTGCACGCTTGGTGACTTCGCGCATATCATTTGTTCCAAGATAAGCGTTGAAGCCGCCCTTTCCAGTGATTTTGCTGTATACTTCTTTCTCTGTATACTGTCCAGAAAAACACATTTTAATTAAGGCGCCACTAGGTACTCCGCCTGCGCGTTCAGGAGAGAAAGCACCATCGCCATCAAGTGCATTAAATACATCAATTACTCTACCATATTCATGAGCACCTACAGACACACCGCCACCCATATGTACGACAATCAACCGAAGAGATTCATAGGATTTGCCAGATTCCTTTGCGTATCTTTTTGCAACTGCTTTTTGATTTAAAGCATGGAAGATGCTGCCACGCGGAAGCTCGGGAACGCCAGAATACCGTGCAATTGGCATCAGCTCGTCCACAACAACAGGGTCTACAATGTAGGAAGGTACTCCAATTGAATCAGCAATCTCACGTGCTAAAATACCACCGAGATTCGAGGCATGTTGTCCTTGAACACCAACTTTTAAATCTGCTAACAATGCATCTGTCACAGCATAAGTACCACCAGAGATTGGTTTTAACATACCGCCACGACCTACAACAACGTTCAAAGAATTTAGATCAAAATTCTTTTCTGCTAACAAATCTGTAATAATTTTTCTGCGGAAATCTTTTTGATCGACAATGGTTTCATACTGTGAAATTTCTTCTGTAGAGTGACGTAAAGTCTCTTCAAATAACAATGTTTCATCCTCAAAAACACCAATTTTAGTAGATGTAGAACCAGGATTGATAATCAAACTCTTAATTGCCATCACAAAATCCTCCATAATAAAAATAATAAGTATCTAAACAACATAGAGAGTCTAATGCTGTATTTTGCAGCAGTAAACTTTCTTAGTAGTTTTTAGTTATTTGCAACAACAGCCGCCAATGCAATTGAGTGCAATTTTGCCTCAAAAGAATCGGAACGTGATGTGAGGATAACAGGAGCAGCAGTTCCTGTTAAAATATTTCCATTCTTGACATCACACAGATGTGTAAGAACTTTGTACACAAGATTTCCAGAGTGAATATCAGGAAATAGCAGTACATCAGCATCTCCGGCAATTTTTCTACCAGTTCCTCCCTTATGTGCAGCGGCAGCACTGTCAATTGCCATATCCATAGAAAGTGGGCCGTCAATAATACAACCTGTAATTTTTCCTTCTGCGTTCATCTTCGTTAATTCATCTGCATCTACAGTACAAGGCATTTTGGGATTTACGACCTCCACAGCAGCAACAGGTGCTACTTTAGGCTCTGCAATTCCGCAGGCATGACAGATTTCTACAGTATTGTTGATGATAGCAACCTTGTCTTCTAAGGTAGGATATGTCATAAAAGCTACATCAGACAAGAATAATAATCGGTCAATTCCCTTAATCTCAAACACACATACATGGGAGAGTGCGCGGCCAGTGCGCAGTCCAACTTCTTTGTCGAGTACGCTCTTTAAGAAATTTTTTGTGTCAATTAATCCTTTCATATACATATCAGCCTTGCCATCATGGACAAGTTTTACGGCTGTGTATGCCGCTTGTATGTGATCTTCTTCATGAATCACTTCAAAGTCAGACAAATCCATGTTCATACCCGCAGCAATTTCACGAATTTTTGCTTCGTTTCCGACTAGGATAGCATCGGCGATTCCCTTTTCTTTGGCCGCCTTGACAGCCTCCAAAACAGGCTCGTCTTCGGCTACAGCCACAGCGACCGTTTTGCGGCTGCACTCATAAACTTTTTTCAGTAAGTCATCAAACCCTTTACTCATTTCAAACACCTCGTTTTATGTATAAATTTTTGCAGATACAGATCATCTGTACAACTGCGTTTATTGGGAATATACCCAGTTGTTAAAATAATAACACTTTCAAAAACAAGAATCAAGGAAATAGTAGAGGATTAATTGTAAAAAACCAGGTATCTAGGTGTATCTACACCATTTTTGTATTGTTCGATATGTTCCTCTTATAAACTATATTGAAAGTTGTAAGTATACATTGAAAAAAATAGACAACTATTTTAAAATTAAATATATCAACACGAGTTTACAAGTTTTTTATTTTCACCTAAAATATTTTTTGGAAATATAATTTTCTATTGCAATGTCAAAATATAAAAAAGGTATCTAAAGAAAGATGTCAAGTAGTAGTTTTCTCATAATACATAAGGGTTATATTGAATAATAGGGATTCAATTTTTTATGTGTGATTACATAAGAAAATTGTATGTTGCAAAAAAGAAACTTGAAATATATGTAGATAGTATTTTATAATATTCCTTATTTTGTAAGGGGGATCTTTTGATGAACAAGGAAAAAAATAATGAGAATCCAGCCTATGTGGTAGAATGTGCGTTGGATATGGGAGAAGCTATGCTGCGTACAGGCGCAGAAATCTTGCGGGTAGAAGATACGATTATGCGTATTTGTACAGCATATGGCGGAGGAATCGTTGATGTATTTACCATCTTATCGCTGATTATTTTAAGTTGGACTACTGAGGAGGGCAAGACCTATACTCAGACAAGACGCATTGATTCCTATGCGTCTGATTTAGAGAAATTAGAGGAGCTCAATGCGCTTTCTAGATATATCTGTGTAAATAAACCAGACTGTGATGAGATTGTGGAACGTGTATCAGCAATTATGGAGAGCAATGCAAAAAGGATTTCCAAGTCAAAGTTTGTAGGGTATCTGCTCTTGGCATCGGCATTTGCTGTGTTTTTTGGCGGAACAATCAGAGATGGCATAGCGGCGGCTATTGTTGCGATAATCTTATATTTTTGGGATTATTTTTTCTCACAAAGCAGCAAAAACAGAGTAGTGTATAGCCTCATTACCTCAATGGTAGCAGGACTTTCGTGTTTGCTGACAATTTGGGTGAGGATTGGTATGGATGCGGATAAAGTGATGATTGGAAGCATTATGCTTTTGATTCCAGGCGTTAATCTAATGAATGCTCTTCGGGATATGATGTGCGGTGATATTATCACTGGAATATTGAGACTTGCAGAGGCTTTGATGATGTCAGCAGCAATTGCAGCCGGATTTGGAATTGCGATTATGCTAATGGGAGGATTCGTGTCATGTTGACTCATTTTCTGGCAACATATTGGG
>CAJUHQ010000173.1 GCA_910586095.1 uncultured Lachnospiraceae bacterium
ACTTAATAGTTCTTAGGCTGTGTCTTTTGCTGCCTTAGAACTATTTTTCACACTAATCTCCCATACAATAGACAAATTCTTGCGAATTATATGTGTATCCACACCTACCATACACATTGTTTTTTCACACATTTGTACAGTGAACAAAATTCGCATTATTGATATCCCCTAACCTCTTTGCCTACCTTAGTAAATACACACATTAGGATTTCGCAAAATACTTTTACACTTGCTATGCAGTTAGCGCACACTTACGCCATATGTATTCATTCTAATACAAAGTCTGACTGAATGAAACTGTTTTTTACGTTTTTCTCACCTTTTTACAATAGGCTTACTGCTGTTTGCTTTTCTATCGAAATAGACAAAATCGTGTGCATATATCTGTAAAATACTATACTATGATAAAAACAGACAACTGCTCCTTATGAACAACTGCCTGCAACTCTATGTTATTTATTGTAATCGTTCTGCGATTGCCATCTCCCAATATTTCTCTGGAATTCCTGCTCCTGCCATGTGCCCAGCTTCGCACAGTAAATGATTATCGTTGTATGCAGCCTGATAAAGTTCTGCGGCGCGTGCTAATACAGAAGCATGCGACTCCTTTCCTGTGCGAAGAAGATGTTTTGTCATTTTATACCACCCTGGTGCTTTTTTATATAATTCTTCTTCATCCATCTGTTTAATGGCTTGATCCACATCATACGATACAGAAAGAAACTCTGTGTCCCATTTTCCATTGTTTCCACTTAAAATCAAAAACTGTGCCTTTCCAGCACTCTGTAGTGGTACTCCAATAGAACCTGGATTCAACACTCTCTTCCCATTTCTTATATAATCCATCTGTATATGAAAATGTGCACATATTGTCATCTCAGTGGTTAGCTTTTCAATTAAATCATCTATGTAATCATAATCTGGCCTCATACTTTGATTGACTCGAAACGGTGAACCATGACACACCACAAATTCAGGATAACCATCAAACGCAACTACTTTTGAAATAGGCATACTCTCAAAAAAATCAATATCTTTGTCAGAAATGTTTTGATAGTTGTAATATAACATTCCTGTTCCAGAACAACCACTTTTCCAAACTTCATCTTTATTTTTACGATGATTGATCCAATACTCTTCCTTATTTCCCCTAAGAAACATACAAGAATATTGTTGTTGCATTTTTCTTATCAACTGTAATGTTTTTTGTGGATACGCCAAATCTCCGAGATAATCGCCTAGAAAAATATACTGTTGGATGCCTCTTTTTCGCGCTTCGCAAACACATGTTTGAAAAGCTTCATAATTGCTGTGTATATCTGCCATAATTGCAATTTCTACTTTTTTGCTAGACATTTTTGCCTATCTCCCTTCTCCTTATGTGTATCTTATCACAATGATTTAACTACTTCAAGGCACAGTTTACGAAATGAACTTATTATATCTATACCTATATTTTTTCTGCATTATTTTCCATATTTGTTCTATTTTATCTTTGGTTGGTTTTGATCTACTTATGCAAAAATATGGTTCACTCCTACTTCTTTTGGTTACCAATTTAAAAAAGAGGCTATATTGATAGCCCCTTTCTTCCTATTTATAATGACCTATCTGTTTTATTCCATTGCTGTTTTATTCCATTGCTTTTTCATCATGATTTGAGATCCCGCGAGGTGGAATCATGAAGGTTAATATGAAACATCAGCAAAAATTCCGCCCCATTTTTGAGCGTTAACTTCATGACCACTCCTTTCTTATCAACAGAAACGGTTGATTGTACCATCTTCACCATGTCTAAATTTAACTGAACAGTAGTAAATAAATCATCACTCACAAGACAAAGAATCTTTCCTATAATCTTAACTTGCGAGCATATTACAGATAGAGACATATTTAGTCCTGTTCCGTCTGTCACATCTTCCATTGTTGACAATGCAATTGGAATGTCTTTGAGCTCTGTCAGCACACCAATTAAACTGTCTGTGTCTGTGACAGTGAGCAAACGATTGCGTATCTCTTCTACATCATTTGTCCAACTCTGCATCCCATCCATGATTCTGGCCTCCTCTATATTAGGTCAAGACTGTAACGGCAAGGCTACCACGGCAAAACTCAGCTTGTGTATACTCTATTGAAAATTTCAGCTCTCTGCCCTCCAATGGATGACAAAAATGTAGCCTGTGCGCCAATAGCGCTGTACTTTTTATGCCCAATTGTTCTGAGAGCTTTCTTGTATGTTCTGTCGCATATTTGTTGTCCCCTAAAAGTGGCATACCTGCGTGCGAAAACTGTACGCGTATCTGATGATGTCTACCTGTAAACAGTTCTATCTCCACTATAGAAAACTTTTCTGACAACGCCTCAATCATACAAACCTGGAGCCCTTTATACATAAGTCCTGCCTTCTTTGCTCCCCTTGTATCACTATCAACCACTCTAGAGAAATTGGTGCGCACATCCTTTACTAAGTAATCTGTTAATCTCGCACAATCCCCCGCGTTGACAATACCATCCACAAATGCTACATATCCTTTTTGCAGTTTTCCACTTTGTAGTTGGCTGGTAAGCATGGCTGCGACTTGTGGTGTCTTTGCAAACACCAACAGCCCCTCCACAGGCTGATCTAAGCGGTGTACCACACCAATGTAGGGCTCCTCACCTTGATTTCTTCTATAATTTTTGAGTTCTGACACCACGTCTATCTGCCCGACACGCGCCGTCTGCGTGGCAAGATTCTGTGGTTTATGCACTACAATTAGCGCATCATCCTCATACAATATTATTGTATCCATTTTGTTGTATCCTATTCTATAAACTATTATAAAAATTAAAAAAACAAAACCCCTGCAAACAAAGGCTACAAAAGATAACATCGTCGCTCTCAAAAGCGAAACAGTGAGTAAAACATGTTGTGTTATCCCAAACCTGTCTACAGGGGCAATTTATAACCTCTTATAGTTTAAACCGATACCCTACACCCCATATTGTCTCAATATATTGTGGTTTTGAAGTATCTGTCTCAATCTTTTCACGAATCTTTTTAATATGAACGGTCACTGTAGCAATATCTCCAATCGAATCCATATCCCAAATTTCCCTAAAGATCTCTTCCTTTGTAAATACATGATTCGGATTTTCTGCCAAAAATGTTAATAAATCAAACTCCTTTGTGGTAAATGTGCGTTCTTCTCCATCCACAAATACTCTGCGCGCTGTCTTGTCGATTCGAATTCCACGAATCTCTACAATGTCATTTTCCTTGGCGTGGCTGCCAACCAAACGATTGTAACGTGCCATATGTGCTTTTACGCGAGCTACTAATTCACTAGGACTAAACGGTTTTGTCAGATAGTCATCTGCGCCAAGGCCCAAACCTCTAATCTTGTCAATATCATCTTTCTTTGCTGATACCATCAATATAGGGACATCCTTATCCTCACGGATGCGCTTGCAAATCTCAAATCCATCAATACCTGGAAGCATCAGATCCAATATAATCAAGTCAAAATCTTCTGCCAATGCGGTGGCAAGCCCTGTATCACCGCTGTTTTCAATTTTTACCTCAAAGTCATTGAGTTCTAGATAATCCTTCTCAAGCTCTGCGATTGCTTCTTCGTCTTCTACGATTAGTATTTTGCTCATATCCATCTATCCTTTCCTATAAAAATAACATTATTCTATCAAAACACACCTTAAATAATTACTTCGTCTTTTTTGTCTATATACTTGCGTAATACGAAGTGCATACATGTCCCTTCACCTTCTTTGCTCGTGGCCCACACATATCCACCGTGATCCTCTATAATCTTCTTCACAATGCTCAAACCGATACCGCTGCCTCCTTGTAATGAATTTCGTGAGGCATCTGTCCTGTAAAATCGTTCAAATATGTTCCCAATATCCTTGGCAGCTATTCCCTTACCGTTATCCTCAATCTCAATTGTTACTGATTCGCCTTCATCTAAGATACGGATATCAATGGCACCTCTCTCATGCCCCATGTACTTGACACTGTTGCTGATAATGTTATTAATTACCTTTTTCATCTGCTCTGGATCTGCCACCACACAAGTGTCTGGCGAAACCAAATTAGTGAAATTCAGGCTAATATTTTTCGATTCTAGATCTAGCCCTACTTCTTCCACGCAATCCGAAAAATAATCAGATATATTTAACAGATGGAACTGATAGGGAATCTTATTGGAATCAATACCTGAATAAGTCGTAAGCTCATTGATTAGCCTATCCATATCATTGGCCTTGTTATAAATTGTCTTGATATATTTATCCATTTTTTCTGGTGTGTCTGCCACACCATCCATAATACCTTCAACATATCCTTTTATGGAAGTGATAGGAGTCTTAAGATCATGAGAAATATTGCTGACTAGTTCTTTAGACTTCTTTTCATTTTGGAGTTTTTCCTCCTCATTTTCTTTGAGCTGCAACCGCATCTGCTCATAATTCTCATAGAGTTGTCCCATCTCATCATCACGCACATGAGCCATGCGATAATCAAAATCCCCATTGGCTATATGCTTCATGGCAACTCCAAACTCCTTGAGTGGTTTATAAATATCCTTATTGATCCATGCTGTGATTAATGTACTAGTCAAAATTAGGATTAAAATCATGACAAAAATCAAATACTTCATAAAGCGTTTGTTAATCATGGCTCCAATCATAATTCCTTCTTGATGCAACTCACGCAGCATATCAATATTTTCGTGATAGCCAAACCCTAAAAAGGCCATTATCCCAAATGCTAAAGGCACCAAAATAATTGTAAAAAAGAGCATCAACATTTTTGACTTCAATTTCATATGTGATGTTTTGTCCATAAGCAACTCCCCTTTTTTATACTTTAGTATACCATATGATTTTGTAAAATATAGTGGTTTACCTATTTATTAATGTAATTTTTATTGATTATACATATTCCCTACTATTACATGGATACCTGTTTGTTTCGACCGACATTTTTTGTACATCAAAATAGAGTATATAGACTGATCTCTACTTGCTATGAAAGTCTTCGACTTTCTTAGTATGGATGACCATGCGGCCCATGAAGCATTTTGTCAAGTGCTTTTTTGAGTTATTGACGCAAAACTTTTCAGCGCGGCGGGAAACGGGCAGGAAGAACGGGCGCAAAACGCGCCTGTGGACGGTTAGAAGCCGTTTTTGTGGGTAGATAGTATAAAATGTGGATTTTTGGAATGGACGTAGAACAAGGATTGTTTTCAGCGGAGAGATGTGCTATACTTCGGTCGGCATACTAATAACAAATCGGGATTGGAGGTATATCCTTTATGGAGGATTTCGTAAATCTTGTGACTTTAGCAGATGGAAGCAAAATTATTCTACAGGATGAGGATGACATTTCATTGTCTTTAATCTCAA
>CAJUHQ010000174.1 GCA_910586095.1 uncultured Lachnospiraceae bacterium
GATCAACTCTTCCTGCATAGGTACTAATCCCAAAACAGAAGACTCGGTGCTCGCCTCTTTACGAACCTTTAAAGTTGTTGTATTGACAATGGCATAAGTAGTTCCAACTTCTTTTGCAAGTGCCTCTGCCTCTTCGCCCACTACGCAAAACTCACCTTTTACATATCCTGTACAATTACCAGATGTAATCTTATACCAACCGTCTTTCTCCTCTACAAATTCGCCTACAGACTTGTCATAAAGCTTTCCGACAATCTCGCCTTCCTCGCTAGGAATATTTCTCACATTGACATAGTTAGTCACCTGTGCAATAACCAGCCCTGAAAAATCCTGTTCCTCCTGAGTTGTTTCCTCCTCTGTCTCTTCCTCGGTTGTCTCTTCGATCTCGGTGCTTTCTGTCTCTGATTCTGTATTCTCTGTTTCTTCTACAGTAGAACTTTCACTCTCCGTATTTTCCACTATAGTAGAACTTTCACTTTCAGAACTTTCTATTATAGAACTTTCACTCTCAGAGCTTTCACTTTCAGGACTTTCTGTTGTCTCCTGTTTTGCTTCCTCTGTGGATGCAACTTCTGATTCTATTTCCTCATAACTCTCAACTGCTGAGAACCCTGCACTTGTCTGTAAGTCATCCTTCTGATCTGTCTCAGTCTGTGTGCGCTCTATTTGTTTTCTTTCTTCTATATCAGCCTCTGTAACAGGTTCTACCTGAACCTCACCCAACTCGTCCATAAACTTCTGAACCAATTCTGATGCTGCCTTACTAGAATTTGAGCGAAATCCTACTATACTAAGTGGCCTATCTGCTAATGTGACCTTCTCTGATGCCAATACAATATTAGGCTGCAACCCAGATACACTTTCAATATAAGCAATATTCTGAACTACTTCTCCGCGAAGTTCTTGTATGGAGCTACCTTCATTTAATACAACTGCCACACCTGCCGCTGGTACTCCTGCTGAATTGTTTAGTCTTGCTTCCAATGTCATCTGATGTCCAGATAATGAAAGTGTACCCATAAGAGCACATGCTGCAATTTTCGTGCCGTACTTATTCATGCCTAACTCCTCCAAATATGGTGTATATAAATCTTAACTGTTTTGTTTCAATTTTATCATCAATTATTACGAAATTGTTACGTTCTTGAAATAAAATAGCATACTTTTTATAAAATGTCAAGGTTCTTTTTTTGTGTTTTTCTACTGCATTTTTATCATTTTAGACGCGTATGCACTTAGATGATACCACAAAAAAAGGCACATTTCCTGCACTTTCACCATATTTTTCTTCCGGAGGACCTCTTTAGACCTATATTCTGATATTTTTTATCATTTTTATCTATTTTATGATTGTAAAATATAGTTAAAAATTGAATTTAAATTATTACTAAAGTTTCTTAATTTTTTATAAAATACTCCTGCACAGAATGTATTGCATTGGCCCCATCCGCCACGGCTGTAATAATTTGACGCAATGCCTTCTTTCGGATATCTCCTGCCACAAAAATGCCTTCGACAGAAGTTCTACATGTCTCGTCTGCTAAGACATACCCTTTTTCATCCAACGCTACAATGTGCTCAAACTGTTTTGTATTGGGTACAGTACCCACTGCAATAAATATTCCGTTCACTTCTAGTGTGCTTACTGCATCCTGTTTCTTATTGTATATTGATATATGTTCTACCACATCCTCCCCACAAATTTCTTTTACTTCGCTGTTCCATATCACCTCGACATTAGCTAGCGAAAACAATTTATTTTGCAAGCTCATTGCTGCCCTCAAACTCTCTCTTCGATGGATCAAATAAACTTTTTGACAAATTCCTGCTAAAAATATAGCATCCTCCACAGCTACATCTCCGCCACCTACTACTGCCACTGTCTTTTTTCTAAAAAAAGCGCCGTCACACGTCGCACAGTAGGACACGCCCATCCCTGCAAATTTCATTTCTCCTGGCACCCCAAGCATCGAATGTGATGCGCCTGTAGCAAGCAAAACTGCGCGCGTGTCAAAATCTCCCTGCTCAGTGTGAACAGTCTTTTTTTCGGGAAAGCTCTCTATTCCCTGCACTTTTGCAGTGATAAAAGGCACTCCAAGTTGGTCTACATGTGCTTTAAATTTATCTGAAATCTCACTTCCACTGATATTAGGAATTCCTAAATAATTATCTACTTCATACGTAGTCAGTATCTGCCCTCCACTCACAGGGCTTTTATCAATCACAGCAAGATTCATACCTGCTCTTGTCGCATATACAGCAGCTCCCATTCCCGCTGGTCCTGCACCTATAATCAGCAAATCATACATATTTGTGTCCATTATATCCATCCTCCATCTAATGTTATAATCTGTCCTGTCAAATACTCATTTCCTGTACATAAAAGTCTTACAAGCTGTGCAACCTCTGTCGGACTTCCCATGCGATCCGCTGGGATCTCCTGCACAAGTGCTTCTATCTCCTCGTCATCATAGCATTGATTCATATCTGTATCAATCAATCCACACGCAATTGCATTGACTTGTATATTACTAGGGCCTAATTCTTTTGCAAGTGCTTTGGTAAAGGTATTGAGGCCTCCTTTTGACGCAGAATATGCCACCTCCATAGAGGCCCCTACACATCCCCACACAGAAGATATATTGATAATCTTCCCACACTGCCTTTTTACCATTTGTGGTATCGCACAACGACAGGTAAGAAAACAAGCTGACAAGTTTGTATTGATGACTTCCTGCCACTTTTGATAAGACATATCTGTCAAAAGTCCACTGTAAGAAATTCCTGCATTGTTTACTAAAATGTCCAGCGCAGAAATATCATCGAACATTTTTTCTACCTGTTCTTCATTGTCAATAGGAAAGGTATAGCCACGACATGTAATACCATACTTTTCTGAAAGTTGTTGCATCAATTCTTCTAAAAGTAATGTGTTTTTGCTGCATGTAAGATACAAATCATATCCATCCTGTGCGAGTGCCGTGGCAATAGCCCTCCCTATTCCTCTAGAAGCTCCTGTTATTAATGCCTTTTTCCTTTTATGACTTTCCATGTCAATCTCCTATCTTCCCGCTTTTGAATTGACTATACTAACGCTCATGTCGTAGCCTTGCTGCGACTCAAATCAAGGGCGTGAAACTTAAGTCTTCTTTGCGAAGCAGCCTTTGCTGCAAACGAAAACTGCCACAGGCAGTTAGAAGTACTTTTCATGGTGTGAGACTTAGAATTCTCTGCGAAACAGTCTTTGTTGCGCGCAATTAGAAACTCTTCACACACTACTACTATGCATTTTTTATCCTTCCTATAACTGTGAATCCCTATCTCTAAACCTCTATCTCTAAGCCCTCACAAATTAAGGCATATATTATATCTTATTGTAGTGTTTCATTTTGTATATGAAACTGTTCTTCTCGAATCGAATGATATCGTACAAGCATTGTTGCATCCAAATTTTCATGGTACATATTCACTGCTGTAATCTGGTGGTTCTCATACGTTGTATAATAATAAATCCCCTTTTTTGTATTGCAACACGATGTGTAGAGAGTAGTCTCATAGTTTCCATCTTCCAAATCACAACAACCTCGTTGCTGATCCACAGCTCCAAGAATATGAAAAAACTGATTGACACTCTCTTTCTCCGAATTACCTGAAACTGAATGAAGCTTGACAAAAGCCGCTCTGACAAAACGCGACTGTGAAGACAGATCTCCTGGCAGTCCGATTGCCCCCATTCCACGGCTGTATGGCTGTAACACCACCTGATCTGAGAACTCATTGTGTGGTTCTTTTGCTGATAATTTCATATAGTCATTTAATCGAAATAACTGTTCTGGAAATGGTGGATTGTTTGTCAAAATTCCTATGGGATTATCATAAATTTGAAGTCCTTGCTTTGTTGCTTCTACTGTGATTGTTTTGCTATGGTCCGCCACAATCCAATGTAACTGTGCCACAGGTAATTGGTCGCTAAATGGTGTATTCACAAGATTGACATTCTCTAATGCTATCTGAGCCTCCTTTACTGTGGCACATGTCCCTAAAAGCCACAAGATCAATTCAAACTGCGCTACATTGTTCTTATCCTGCACTAGATCTTGATAGACTGCATTACCTACAAAATTTAGTCCTGCTATCCCTAATCCTTTTTCATTTACAGCATCATAATATAACGGGTAGTCTGCACGCACACACGCCATGCCAATCATCGCATAATGTTGGTCTATGCGATCCATATGGCGAAACAAAAGTGGATAATTGCGCGGTGTCACTACGATCTCATCCCCATAGGAAAAATCATTATCTAATGTACGCCCAAAATAAAAATCTTTTGTTTGATAGGTTGCTGCTGTGCACATCTTTCTATATTCTCCCTTCTCTTGCTATCACTCTAGCGATTCACTATGATGAGTATAGACAAAGTTCACATTGTAGATTTGTGCAAATCAATGTATATGTCACATATTAATCCTCATGCCATCCTTGGGTCGCTCAAATCTTTGGCATGAAACTTGTACTTCTCCTTAAAGCAGTTTTTGCTGCAAACAGTTAAAAGTACTTTTCACCTATTCCATTCGCAGGAATTTAGAAGATCGTCCTTGAACAATGACACTGTAACAAAATGTTACAATAACGAATAGCAACACAGCAGAAAAAGCTTTTTCCATCTTTTACATGTTACCATACTGTCCTGCAAAAAAGACGCTATTTTTCTTCTATTTTTATTTTACACGATCTTATGCAAATGTAAACAAAAATGTCACAGTTCCTGGTTCTGTCATCCAAACTATTTAGTTTTTCTTTTCAATCGCTTTTTCAACACTATCAACAATATACTATGTAAAAATATCATCTGAAAGCTCTTCTTTCAATTCTTTTCGTTCCTCCTCAAAAATTTACCACACTTTTTCTTTCTCTTTGGCAGTCATGTCCTCCCAACTTTTGTATTGACATAAGCACCACCATTCATTGTCATGGCAATCACGTCAACCAAAAAAGAATAGCAAACAACTGTTGGTTTATTTCTGTGGATTCTCCAATCAGGATGGAGGAACTTTTTATACCTAAATCAGTAATAAACAACACTGTAACAATTACCTTTACTGCTAGTATGGCAATGATATTTTTGTATTTTAAAATGTTTCATAAAATATTAGCACAATCTAGTAGCGAAGCCCTACTTTCTGCGTTGTATAGTAGCATACTTTCTCCACACAGGGCTGTACAAAAAAATTCTCCGTAAACATACCACAATTTTTATTCAAAAAAATCCACAAACCAAAAGTTTGTGGATTCCCATATAAAAATATACTTTTTTCTATCTCTTAGTGAACTCCAAACCGCATAAAATAAGGCTTTACAGGCTATTTGTGTGCTACAAGTGT
>CAJUHQ010000175.1 GCA_910586095.1 uncultured Lachnospiraceae bacterium
AACTCCCATCTGTCCGCTAAAGCGGGCATTCCAATCAGGATGAAAAACGCCTGCTTTTAGCGTTTTTCGGCGTGAAACGTAGTACTTCTCCCACACTAATCCTCCATACTACAATACTATCGTAAACATAGTTCTTATTGGGGACTTCATTCATATTGGCCAATTGGATTCTCTGTGAAAATACCCAATACCAACCAGTAACACACAGGACCTCAGTCAATTGCAAACTTTATTTGTAATATATTTCTATTCGTTCTATTTATACATTCATAGAATTTTTATCTTAATCTACTTATCCATTTTAGTGTACCATAGTTTTCTAACACTGACAATACAACCTTATCCACATGACAAATATAAAATTGTTATGATACGACTCAAGATACAATTATAGTTGTCTTTACATCTGAGATCTGCATTGATACCTCATAATCTTTTCTACTTTAATAAATCTTCATTCTATGAACATCATCATAAACACAGTTTATTGATATGAACCTCATCTAATTTTTTCAATTTTTTGCTTCGCGCATTTTCTTTGTAATTTTATAAACACTATAAACTAAAATCAGTATCCATGACACTGCTAATACTGTTAAAAGTACTATTGCTGTTCTAGGCAGTGGTCCTAAATCTGTTTTTCCTACAGAATTTGTATTTTCTTGTCCCAGACGATATAGAGAACGAACATCTTGAAATAGCTTTTTCATATAAGTATCATCCACAACCTCTCCTCTTCTGACAGATTTGACTGTATTCTCAATAAGTTGTCCAGCAGCATCACGCAAAGATGCAGAACCATTAAATACAGGTGTCACAAATGTATCTTCTGTATGATCTAACAACAGTTGGGAAGCTTTTATCTTCACATCATAATAAGTGGTATTATCCTCTCCGCCCTTAGAAAGATATTCTTGATATATCTCAGAATGTTGCGCTTTGGAAGTGACCGGAATATACCCTTCCGTTTCAGAATATGCAATCTGTATGGTATCTGTTATAAGATACTGAGCAAAAATCCATGATGCTAACACTTCTTGTGGATCTGCCTTGTTAAATACACAAATAGAAGGCCCTTGCGAAATCATCTGTGGATTTTCACTATCATATTGTGGCACCATTAAAACCTCTGTCTCGAATTCCACCACCTTATCTGCACTAATATCACATAATGGTGCATTTGTTCCCATCCAAGTTGCACCTGCTGTAGAATCGACAGCAAAAATACATTGCCCCGCATTTAGAAAATTAGCGGGATAACTCGAAATCTTAAAAGTTGAAAACGCTTTACTTTTCCCATGTTGTGCAATTGTATACAAAATTTCTTTTGTCGTATCATGAAACAGTAAAATTGTTCCATCTTCATCTGAATAATCCGCTTCCTTTTGTCGAAGCATTTGTATCATCATATTATCTGTTGATTTGTATATAAAAGGAATTAACACATTTTGTCCATTAACATCATAATTGCCATCATCTCCCATGGACATAGCCGCCTCGGACACTTCCCAGATAAAATCCCATGTCAACACTTCTGGCAGTGTATACCCTAGTTTTTCAACATATGTCTTATTGACATAACAAACTTCTGTCGAACGCATAAACGGTATTGCATAATAATGACCATCAAAAAAACATTCCTCCCGAAATTGAGGAACAATCTCTTCAAATAATGTTGAATCATACTGGATTTTACTTCCTCCAAGTCCATACCTCTCATCCGCAAATAGCTCATCCAATGGAACCACCACGTTAGTCCCTGTCAGGTATGTCGCAATGTGATCGGGATATGTGATACAGACGTTAGGTGTTGTATTCGTCGAAATATTAGTAATCACATCATTATAAATATCACCGTAGTTGGTATACAACCGCAAATTCACTTTAATATTTGGATATGCTTGCTCGAAATCAGCTATTGCTTGTTCATACACTTGCGTCTGTGTTTTGTTGGTATCGTTTTTTGCCCAGAATGTAATGGTATACTCTCTTGTTGTATCAAACTCTTCTGGAATCACAAAAGCATCTAATCCCCGTGAACCATGACATCCTGTAAGCAACAAAAGGACTGTCACAAAGACAATCCATATAGGCACATTCCTTCTGTTTTTTTTGGCAATCACCCTTTTGTTCCTCCTCTCGATACACCTTCCATAATTTTTTCACGAAAAACCAAAAATAATAAAATCAATGGAATAGAAATAACCACTACTGCCGCCATCATCGCTGGAATATTTTCACGCCCAAATCCATTTTCACGCAATTCCTGTATTCCATTTGAAACTAAGAAATACTTCTCATCGTCTGTAATAGCACGTGGCCAAACATAGGAATTCCAACATTCAATCACCTTTAAAATTCCAATTGTAACCAAAGTCGGCCGACAGATTGGCACCATAACCTTGACCAAATATTTTATATCAGAAGTTCCATCCACCTTCGCTGCATAATAAAGCGAATCTGGAACTTGTGCAAAATTTTCTCTAAGCAGATAAATATAAAACACAGAAGTGACAGAAGGCAGAATCAATCCCAGAAACGTATTGCGTAATCCCAGATTGGTAATAGTTGCAAAATTAGTGATAATCACAAGCTCATTAGGAATCATCATCAATGCAAGAAATATGGTAAATACTATATTTTTGCCTCTAAATTCCAAACGCGCAAAGGCAAATGCCGCCAAAGTAATCACTACCATCATTATTGTTGTAGTAATAATTGTAAAAATTAATGTGTTTGCCAGATAATCTAGAAGGGGAACTGTACGAAAAGCATCAATATAATTTTGCATTGTTGGTGATAGTGTGTAAAATTGAGGAATAAATTCGGAATTGTAAGCTCCATACTCCTTTATAGATGTCAATATCATCCAATAAAATGGAAATAGAACCATCACCGCCCAAAAAGTAAGTAACACATAAATTAATATCTGCACACTTTTTCTACGAACTTTTGCAGATTTTCCTGTTATCTTTGTCATATTTAGCCTCCGTGCTACAACTATTTCTAGAAGTAGCTCATTTCCTTACTTCTACTATATTGTTCATATATTTGTTTATTTACATCAAAAATTGCAATCTATATATTTTTTATCATACTATTCAATAATACGTATGCTTTCTACTAACCAGTAAATTAATACTTGTGATTGTAAGTACAATCACAAACAAAATCATAGCAGCCGCTGAAGCATAAGATGGATAGCCTCCACTATCACCATAGAGCATATCATACACATATCCAACAATTGTATTCATCCCCGCCGCATTTAAATCTGTTCCAAACAGTGCAACCGCATCACTATATTCTTTAAATGCCCCAATAAATCCTGTGATAATCAAATAAAATATAGTAGGCGAAATCATAGGGAGTGTAATCCTATAAAATATTCGAAATGAAGAAGTTCCATCCACCTTTGCCGCATTGTAATAACTCTGATTCACAGAAGCAAGTGCACTAGTCAACAAAAGAATTTTAAAGGGCATCACCACCCATATAATATAAAAACACATCACAAACATCTTTGCCCCATACGGACCGTCAATAAAATCAATCGCATCACCACCAAACCACTGAATCATCAGATTCACCATACCGTCTGTATAGGCTGTCTTTTTAAATAACACCATAAAAACCATTCCTACAGCGAGCGTATTCGTTACATACGGCAAAAAATAAATGGTCTGATACAATTTTCTTAACGGCTGAATAGAACTCAATGCTATAGAGATAAGAAGTGCAATGCCTGTAGAAAGCGGTACAGTAATCACCACCATCAAAAATGTATTTTTGACGGCCTGCAAAAAATAAGTGTCATGCAAAACATATGAAAAATTATAAGTTCCAATATCAAAATATGTCTGAGACGCAAAATTGTATCCTTCCTCAAATGAGTAAATTAACACATCAAAAAGAGGATACACCATAAAAAATCCAAGAAAAAGAATGGCTGGTAGCACATACAACCAACCCTTTTTACTATTTTTTCCCATTGATTATCCTCATTTCTCTTTTTTTCTCAAAAAGTAAAACCTTTCGTGGTTTAAGTCCAAAACGAACTGTACTATTTTGAAGATCTACTCTATTCTCCGCATCAATAATAGAACGAATAGATACATTCACCGCATTAGGATGTGTAGAAACTACACTAATATCTCTTCCCATAACATCTACTCCCGTAAGTGTACAGCAAAGTGGGCCATTCTCTTGTAATATAAATCCTTCTGGGCGAATACCAACATAAACTTCCTGATCCGAAATATCCGAAACATCAAGAACATTTGCTTCGCCAATATAAAGCTTTCCTGCTTTAATTGTACCATCAAATACATTAATGGGAGGGGTTCCAAGAAATTTTGCCACAAATAAATTTGATGGATTATCATAGACCTCTTGTGGTTTGCCAATCTGTTGAACCTTGCCCTTTTCCATCACCACAATTTGATCTGAAATACTCATAGCCTCCTCTTGGTCATGTGTCACAAAAACAGTTGTTATTCCTGTTTCACGCTGTATCCTGCGAATTTCTTCTCTAGTTTGCATCCTTAGACGAGCATCAAGATTTGAAAGTGGTTCATCTAGTAAAAGTACACGCGGCATCTTCACAATTGCCCTTGCTATGGCAACACGTTGCTGTTGACCACCAGATAATTCACTTGGTCTGCGATCTAACAGATCTTCTATCTGAACGAGTTTCGCCGCCTCATTTGCTCGATTCGCCATTTCTGCTTTTGAAAGCTTGTCCGCTCCTTTTAAATTTTGTAATGGAAAAATAATATTCTGTTTAACGGTCAAATGCGGATACAAAGCATAATTTTGAAATACGACTCCAACCCCTCTATTTTCTGGTGGTAGATTTGTGACATCCTCTTCACCAAAAAAAATCCTTCCCTCTGTAGGCTTGAGCAAACCACATATCATAAAAAGAGTAGTGCTCTTACCACATCCAGAGGGGCCTAACAATCCCACTAATTTACCATCAGGAATTTCAAAGGAAAAATCATCTACTGCAACAACGTCCCGCCCTGCTTTTTTGTTTCGGCTTGGAAATGTTTTTGTCAAATTCTGCAATACCACTTTCATCCTCATACCTCTTCATTCACTCTAACTCTCATGACGCAGCTTTGCTGCGACTCAAATCCAGAGTGTGAAAAAAGTCTGCTATGCAGACTTAGAGTTTCTCTGCGAAACAGCCTTTGCTGTGATCAGAAACTCTTCTCACACTAACTCCCATCTGCCTGCTTCAGCAGGCATACAAATCAGGATGGGTGAAATTTTAATTTCACACTAACTCCCATCTGCCTGCTTCAGCAGGCATACAAATCAGGATGGGTGAA
>CAJUHQ010000176.1 GCA_910586095.1 uncultured Lachnospiraceae bacterium
ATATCCAATGATACTCCAAATTCTTTTTCAATCTCTATCTTTGCCTGTGCTCCAGATAGAGAATGTCCTCCACTCTCATAGAAGTCGCTATTTAAGGTAATATCTTCATTGCCTAATACTTTACACCATATCTTTCTCAATCTCTTTTGGGTATCCGTGTATAAACTATCATCAACATAAATATCCTTGGCTAAGATGTCAAATGTCTCTACTATTTTTTTATTAATTTTTCCACTAATACTATGGGGCAATTCATCTACAAATTCAAAATAAGATGGCACCATGTAATGTGGCAATTCACTCTTCATCTGTTTTCTTAATGAACCTTCATTGCAACTATCTGAACCACATACAAATGCTACCAACTTCTTATCATTGAAAAATTCCTTTATAATCACCGCTGCTTCTTTTACTCCATCACATTTATTTAAGATATTTTCCACTTCATCTATCTCAATTCTAAAACCTCTTATTTTTACTTGATTATCTTTTCTGCCGCAAAATTTAATATAACCGTCTTTTGTAAATCTAGCAATATCACTTGTTCTATATATCTTATTAAATGCGTTTTTATCTATTGTATTATGGACAAATTTTTCATCTGTAATGTCTGGCCTGTTAAAATATCCTCTTGCCAGTCCAATGGATGAAATACATAATTCCCCAGGCATACCTATTGGTACTGGGTTTAAATCGTTATCTAAAATATACAGCTTAGTGCCCAAAATTGCTTTTCCAATTGTTATGTTTTCAGCATCTGATGGGTCACATAGCTTATAAGAAGCACATACTGTGCTTTCTGTTGGTCCATAAGCATTTACAAAACGTCTTCCTGATCCCCATTTTTCAACAACCGCCTTATTACAACTCTCTCCTGCTGAAAGTACTGTGCGTAATTTGCTAATTTTTTTTGGATTTGTCAGCATTAATACTGACGGTGTTAATATTACTTCTGTTATTTCTTCTTCCACTAATACTCTTTCCAAATCTCCACCTGGCATTATTTCGTTTTTTGACTTTAATACAAGTTCCCCTCCTGATAAAAGTGCAATAAATATCTCAGCAATAGAGGCATCAAAACTAAGAGAGGCGAATTGTAATACTTTACTATCCTTTCTTACTCCCCAGCCTTCATTTAATCCTTTGACCATATTACATATTCCAATGTGCTCTATCATTACACCTTTTGGCTTACCAGTCGTGCCAGATGTAAAAATAATATACGCCAGATCATTGGGAAATATTTTTATATGAATATTCTCATGAGAGAACCTATTCATATTCTCCTCTAAGTTTTTAATAGTAACTATCTTACAATCAGGACATCCAACACCTTTCTGTTTCCAATTGTCTTCTGCAAATACTATGTTTGCTTTCGTTTCAGTCAAAATATAATTTATTCTATTCATAGGATATTCTGGATCCATTGGCACATACACACACCCAATTTTTAAAATAGCAATCAATACTTCCATTGTTTTTATAGATTTATTTAAACATAGGGCTACGCAATCGCCTTTTTTCGCTCCCATAGATTGTAAATATCTTCCTATCTGATTTGCCTTTTCATTAAATGATCCATAGGTCTCTCTTTCATTGTTCATTGAAACAGCTATATGATGACAAAATTTATCTACAATCTCTTCAAAAGCATCTATAAACATTCTATTATCATATTCATCGCCATGAACCTCATTAAATTCATGAAATAACTTATTATACTCAACTTGAGTAAGCATTTTAATATGTTTTATCTTCACATCGGAATTATCAAGAACAGCTTTTAATATATTCTCATAATGTAAAGTCATATTCTCAATAAATTCTTTGTTTAAAATATCTGTATTATATTGCCACGCTAAGTTCACGTTTTGGCCCGAAGTATCTGCCATTAGTAATAAATCGTAAGGTGTATAGAGAATCTCTGAGCCTCTTGCAGATAAACTTATTTCAGAAAATGAAAAATTAGCATGATGGCCTGTCACAAAACCAGATAAATTTTTATTATCTTCTACATTGAGATTTTCTTGACTAAAAGCAACTTGAACGACTGGTGAGAATCCCTGTGTTCCAGCTGTATTTATATTTTCAAGTATTTTCTTAAATGAAAATTTTTGGTGCTCTAATGCAGAAAGAATTTCCCTTTTTACCACTATGGAAAATTCTGCAAATGTCATATCACTCCTTACCTTTGTTCTTATAGGCAGCAAATTAATAAAATCCCCTACTGTATTTTCGCATCCAAAATCATTTCTTAGTGTTGCAGACATACCAATAATTATGTCATTCTCACTTGTGTACTTATACATCAATATATAATATGCTGTTATTAAAATATTGAATGGTGTAACATTTAATTTTTTAGCCAGCTCATTTATCTCCCAGTTTGCATTGCCACTTATACAGCTTCGAAACACATCCCCATTATACGTTACCTTTTCAGGACGTTTTTTTACTGATAAATCCACAATCGGCAAAGCTCCCATTAGTTTTTCATTCCAAAAATCTCTGTCTTTAGTTCCATTTTCCGAATCAAGATATTTGGTATAATCATTAATAAATTTTTCATACTTACTTTCAGTAAAACTTTCTAATTCTAATCCATTATATAACCTTTGATAATTTTCAGCCAATTGAGATAGCAATACATTCATAGACTCCAAATCTATCACTGCATGATGTGCACATGCAGTCATTACATAACCTTTTCTTTTCCTTAATAGATATACTTTGAATAATCCTCCATTTTCTAAATAAAAGGGGGTGTTCTCGAATTCTTTAATTTTTAATTCAATCTCTTTATCTGAATATACTATCTCTTCGTCATAAATAAAATATTCTAATTCATCAATAGAACAAAAAGATTTTTTCAATATACCCTTTTCTTCATAAAATTTAGCTCTTAATTCACTATGATCAGATACTAATTGTCTAATTACACTTTTTAATATTCCAATATGTAAATTCCCATGGATATCCCCAACAAAATTCTGATTATATGCACAATTATTTTTGTCTGCCTGATAGATAGTCCATAAAAGCATTTGCATCTCTGAAACTGCTGGTTCCAAATCAATCTCTTCTTCCATAGTTTCTACCAAAGAATGATTCGCAATATATAATTCCATATCACCTACAGACATATCATCAATCATGAGAGTCAATGGAATATCACATCCACATGTAGACTTCACTTTCGATTTGATTGCATACGCAATTAAAGAATCCATTCCTAATTCCACTAACTTATCGCTGCTCTTCATCTCTGAAATTTCTAATCTTAAGTGTTCCCCCAACAATGATTTCACAAAATTATTTCCAGAAACTTCTGCACTTCTTATATCAGTATTTTTTGTCAATTCATCATGAATATTTACTTGTATAAAACTTCTGCTTTTATTTATATTAGATTTTTTATACCAATAATGTTTCTTGTTCCATCCATAAGAAGGTACTTTAACATTGTTAAAATTCCCAGAATAATACTGATCCCAATGAATTTCCACATGAGCTGTATAAAGTTTTGCAACGAGTGCAGCAATGCTATATAGAGGGGAAACGTTTTTTTGCAGTGCGGATACAACCTCAGACTTGGGAAAATCTTGGCTAAGAAATGGCATAAGAATAGCCTGGGTATTTATTTCTACAATAAAATTGCAGCCCCTGTCTATTACTTCATTCATCGTTTTATAAAACTGAACTGGTTTATATACCTGCTCCATCCAATAATCTGATCCAAATGTCCTTCCATCTGCTATTTGAGCTGTTACTGTTGAGAACACGTCAATTTTATGTGGCCTAATTCTAATCTTTTTTAACTCATTTTTTATTTCTCCTTGAATCTTTTTTGCCTCCACTCCATGAAATGGATATAACACGCCAAGCATAGTACATGGAACTTCCATGGTTCTTAAATATTCCAAAACGCAATTCAATTCCTTTTCTGGTCCAGAGATCACACAGGAGGTACTAGAATTGACAACAGATATATTAACACTCTCAGATACTTTCTGTTCTTCTAATATATGTTCTACCTCATTTGATGGAAGATGCACACTTAACATTCTTCCTTTTCCTTTTAGCTGCTGCATAACCAAAGAACGTTTATATACTACTATTATTGCGTCTTTTAATGATAATTTCCCTGAAATATAAGCAGCAGCAACTTCACCCAAACTATGTCCAACGATTACAGAAGGTTTGATTCCATACTTTTCCAAAACATAAGCTGTAGCAACTTGTACTCCAAAAGTTACAGGCTGTGCCACATCTGTATCTTCAAAATTTTTTTCACTTTTATTATTTAAAACATCGTAAATAGACCATCCACTCATTTCCATGAATAATCGATCTATTTCTAGTATTTTTTCATAAAAAAAAGGATTTTTGTTTAACTCACAACTAAAATTAAACTTTCCTGGACCTTGTCCAGAGAAAACAAACGCTATTGTTTTTTCTTCCCCGTCATCTGTTTGTTTTATTACTTTATAGTCTAAGGGCTCTGTAGATTGAAATACATATGCCTTCTTTTCCTTAAATTTTGTACGATATTTTCCATAAGAAGCTGCTATTTCATAAATACTCTCTTTATGATTTTCTATGTATGCAAGAGCCCTCCTTTCATTAATTTCTAAACTTTCCTTTGATTTTGCTGAAAGAGGCAAAACACATCCAGCATGTTCCCATTCTTTGGTCTCTTTTGTAGGATTTTCTTTATAGTCAGCTATAATCAAATGGGCATTTGTTCCTCCAAATCCAAAACTGCTGATTCCAGCTATCCTCCTCTCTCTTCCTTCCCAATGTTCAACCTTCGTTTGAACCTCAAACTTGTTTTTGTTTGTAGTCACTTTATGATTCAGTTCCAAAAAATTTAAACTAGGTACAAGTTTTTTGTTATACAAGCATAGGGAAACCTTTATCAAACTTGCAATTCCCGCTGCCCCTTCAAGATGTCCAATGTTTGTTTTTACTGACCCAATTTTTAATTTATTCTTTTTCTCATGACATATACTTTCTCCCAATCCTGCCAGCTCTATGGGATCTCCTAGATTCGTTCCTGTTCCATGTGCCTCTACATACTGTATATCATTTGTCTTTATTTTTGCCCTTTTCATAGCCTTCTTTACTAAGTTTATTTGTGAGGAAACATTTGGCGCTGTAAGACCATTGCTTCTTCCATCCTGATTTACTGCACTTCCTAAAATAGTAGCATATATTCT
>CAJUHQ010000177.1:0-1671 GCA_910586095.1 uncultured Lachnospiraceae bacterium
AAACCCCCATGTCTGTCATCAGACACCACTATGAATGAAAGGGGGTTACTATGAAAGTTAAAGACTTTCATAGTATGAAGTGGGTGAATATAGGTTTATTACAATCCTTTGGAAGAGGTGTACAAAACGTTATAAAAAACGTTCTTAAGCGATTAACAATTGATAGAAGAGGAGAAGCGAAATGGAGTTATTTTACAGAAGTACAAGAGGAGGCGGCCCTGCACAAACGGCGTCCGCAGCGATTTTAAAAGGTCTTGCACAGGATGGTGGACTATTTGTACCAGAAATTTTGCCACGTCTTGATAAAAGTTTAGAAGAGTTATCTAAGATGACCTATCAGGAAACTGCATATGAAGTAATGAAGTTGTTTCTTACAGATTTTACAGAGGCAGAACTTAAGGATTGTATTGCGAAGGCGTATGATAGCAAATTTGACACAGAAGTAATTGCACCACTTGTGGAGGCGGATGGAGCATATTATCTAGAACTTTTTCATGGGGCAACGATTGCATTTAAGGATATGGCACTTTCGATTTTGCCACATTTGTTAATTACGTCTGCAAAGAAAAATAATGTTAAAAATGAGATTGTGATTCTCACAGCGACAAGTGGAGACACAGGAAAAGCAGCTCTTGCAGGTTTTGCGGATGTAGAGGGAACCAAAATCATTGTCTTTTATCCCAAAAATGGAGTTAGTCCGATTCAGGAAAAGCAGATGGTGACGCAAAAAGGTTCTAATACCTTTGTTGTTGGCATAACGGGAAATTTTGATGATGCGCAGACAGGTGTCAAACAACTGTTTGGCGACCAAGAACTTGCTGTGACTATGGATAAGGCTGGATTTCAGTTTTCTTCTGCAAATTCCATTAATATAGGAAGGCTTGTTCCTCAAATTGTGTATTATGTCTATGCATATGCACAACTTTTAAAAGAAGGTAAGATTATAAATGGAGAATCTATTAATGTGGCAGTTCCCACTGGAAATTTTGGTAATATTTTAGCAGCATATTTTGCAAAAAATATGGGTGTGCCAATTGCGAAGCTTATCTGTGCATCCAATGAAAATAAGGTGCTTTTTGATTTCTTTCAGACAGGTGTCTATGATCGAAACAGAGAGTTTGTTCTCACAAGTTCTCCCTCAATGGATATCTTGATTTCAAGCAATCTCGAGCGTTTGATTTATATGATAGCAGATGCTAATGCCGAAAAAAATGCTGCGCTGATGGACGCGCTTTCTTCGCAAGGACACTATGAAATTACGCAGGAAATGAAGGCAAAATTAGCAGATTTTGTGGGTAATTATGCATCGGAACAAGAAACATCAAGCAAGATTAAAGAATTATACAAAAAGACAGGATATGTGATTGACACACACACTGCAGTAGCGTCTGTCGTTTTTGATAAATACAAAAAAGCCACAAACGATACCACAAAAACAATTGTGGCATCCACAGCAAGCCCGTTTAAGTTTACGCGAAGTGTTATGAATTCTATTGATAAAGAATATGATGCTATGGATGATTTTGCGCTCGTAGACACGTTGTCAAAACTTGCTAATGTCACAGTTCCTAAGGCGATTGAGGAGATTCGCACAGCACCAGTAGTTCATGATACTGTGTGTAGCAAAGAGGAAATGAAATCGGTTGTTATGAATTTCTTATTATGAAAGTC
>CAJUHQ010000177.1:1771-5217 GCA_910586095.1 uncultured Lachnospiraceae bacterium
TTCGACTTTCATAATATAGATGGCCATACGGCCTGAAATGATATACGACATTTTAAGAATTGTATGATGTTCATTCGCTATGAAAGTCTTCGACTTTCATAATATAGATGGCCATACGGCCTGAAATGATATACGACATTTTAGGCTCAAGTGCCTGCTTTTCGTTATGGTACTGCAATCATATAGGCATAAAAGGGGTATAGGAATGTAAACAGGTGGACTGGGGGTACATATGGATTTTGGAATGATTTTGGATTTGTTGATTATGGCTTGTGGTGTCTATATGGTTTATTGGGCAGTACAAATGAAATCATCAAATAAAATTCCAGCGATGTTAGTTGGAAAGGGCTTCCCTGTCAATAGGGCAAAGGACCCAGAAGGATTTATCAAATTTACCTTTCCCTTTACGTTTGGGACAGGGATTGTGCTTTTTTCGGCAGGTTTAATTGGCGCATTAGAGATTTTTGTCCTGATTCCGTGGATAGATATCGGGTTGCGCATAGTTGTTATGGCGATTGTGATGGGGTATGGTGCTATATTGATGAAGGCACAGAGAAAATATCTTGTCGGTCTTAAATAGACATATAGTAGTAGAGAGTTTGATTCAGATTTGAGATTTTGCTCTACGGAATTATGGAAGGTGGAATGTTATAAATGACAGATCATGAAATGGTAGCACATATTGATTATACCTTGTTAAAACCTTTTGCAAAATGGGAGGATATTGAACGACTTTGTGACGCGGCAATCACATACCAAACGGCGTCTGTGTGCATCCCTCCTTCCTATATAAAAAGGGTTCATGAAAAGTATGGTGAAAAATTAAATCTTTGTACTGTGATTGGATTTCCTTTAGGATATCATGTGACATCTGTAAAGGTAGCAGAAGCAAAACAGGCACTAGAGGATGGTTGCAATGAGATTGATATGGTAGTCAATATAGGGGATGTGAAAAACAAAGACTTTGAGAAGGTTGAGGAAGAAATTCGTACAATTAAAAAAATTTGTGGAGATCACATTGTAAAAGTCATTGTTGAAACATGTTATCTCACGGAAGAAGAAAAGATTGCACTATGTAAGGCAGTGACCTGTGCAGGTGCTGACTATATCAAGACATCAACAGGTTTTGGTACGAGTGGGGCATCAATTGAGGATATTCGACTTTTTAAGAAATATATTGGAACAGAAGTCAAGATCAAGGCCGCAGGCGGGATTCGGACACATGATGATCTAGTTGCATTTCTAGCGGAAGGCTGTGACAGAGTAGGCGCATCTGCGGCGCTGGAGGAATTGGTGCACGAAAAATAAATTACGAGTGTCTTTCTCTATGTTTGCACTACAACTACAGACTTGAGATGTGCACAAACGAAGAAAAATATGTATAAAAACGGCGGATGAGTTGTAAAAAGCAGTAATGGAGGATGAATATGAATAAGGCAGGAGAACGAATAAGTGAATTAAAAAAGTTGTTGGCACAGGAAAAAATTGATTTTTATATTGTGCCAACAGCAGACTATCATCACTCGGAATATGTCAGTGAGTTTTTTAAGATGAGACAATTTTTATCGGGCTTTACTGGATCTGATGGAACACTGGTAGTAAGCAGTGCAGAAGCTGGTCTGTGGACAGATGGTCGATATTTTGAGCAGGCACAAAATCAGTTAGAAGGTTCTGGCATTGTATTGTACAAAATGGCAGAGGAAAATGTGCCAACAATAGAAGAATATCTTGAAAAGAATGTGCAAGAAGGGCAGACAATTGGATTTGATGGCAGAGTGGTGGACGCTGCTTTTGGAAAACGGTTGGAGAAGCTTTTTGAAGGGAAACAAGTCAAACTCTCTTATGATAAAGATGTGGCAGCACAGCTATGGCAGGACAGACCAACAATGCCTGTGAGTAAAGTGTGGATTGTACCAGAAGAAAGCTGTGGTATGAGTGTGCAGGACAAACTGGCAAAGGTGCGACAAAAGATGACAGAGGAGAAAGCAAAACATTTTCTGTTATCTAAACTCGATGACATTATGTGGTTGTATAATATTCGCGCAAATGATGTGGAGTGCAATCCAGTAGCGCTTTCTTATACATGGGTGTCTCAAAAAGAGGCTGTTTTATTTATTCAGTCAGAGGCTCTTAGTGAAGAGACAAAAACATATTTTGAAAAATGTGGTGTTATTTGTAAGGAATATGATTGTGTTGTGGAGTATCTAAAATCTTGTACACTTTCTGGAAAAGTTTGGTGTGCCCTAAATGCAAGCAGTTATATACTTTATAAACTGATGCAACAGCGCGCAGAACTAGTGGAGAAGGTTAATCCAACAGAGATTATGAAGGCTATCAAAACTCCTGTTGAGCTTGCGCAGATTAGGGAGTATTACATAAAAGATAGTGTGGTGCTTACTAAGTTTCTTTTCTGGATGAAGGAGCAGGCAGGAAAGATTGAAATGGATGAGCTTGATGCATCAGGGAAGTTAGATGCGATGCGCGCACAGATTCCTGGTTTCTTAGATCTGTCTTTTGAGACGATAAGTGCCTATAAGGCCAATGCGGCAATGGCTCACTATAGTGCCACAGCAGGACAGGCTAGCCGCATTGAAGCAGATGGATTTTATCTCGTTGATTCTGGCGGGCAATATGTTGGTGGAACCACTGATGTGACTAGAACAATTGTTCTGGGTACAATCACAGATGAGATGAAACTACATTTTACGAAAGTAGCATGTGGAATGTTGCGTTTGGCAGATGCAAAGTTCTTGGCTGGCTGTACAGGACGTAATTTGGATATTCTTGCGCGTGAGCCATTGTGGGAATGTGGATTAGATTACAAGCACGGAACAGGACATGGCATTGGTTATATTTTGAATGTACATGAAGGACCACACAGTTTGCGGTGGCAGTATCGTGCTAATCTGCCAGAGATAGAACTTGTTGAAGGTATGATTGTGTCTGATGAGCCAGGACTTTATATATCAGGAAGTCATGGTATTCGGACAGAGAATATTTTGGAGATCGTTAAGGAAAATAAAAATGAATATGGGCAGTTTATGGGATTTGAGCATCTCACATATGTGCCAATTGATCTGGATGCTATCAGTGTAAAGGATATGGAATCATCAGATCTTAAGCGACTCAATGCATACCATGCGGCAGTTTATGAGAAACTATCTCCCTATTTTGAGGGAAGTAGTCTTGAACAACTCAAGGATGCTACACGTGCGATAACCATGTAGCGTCGTGTATAATTTATGTTTATTTTATTGACTTTTACTAAAGGGTTTGAGATAATAAATTATAAATTGAGACATTTCTACAATTTGCTCATAATCGCTGTTATGGCGATTTGAAATACAATAATTCTTTAAGGAGGAATCATTTAATATGTCAACCAAAGCGTATTATCCCATCTCTGAGATTGGTGCTGGAAAGGTAGGATTTTCAAAGACACGTTC
>CAJUHQ010000178.1 GCA_910586095.1 uncultured Lachnospiraceae bacterium
GCTGCGCAATGGGGCGCCTAAACGTATCTTCACGGTCTGCGCAGTAAATGCTCAGCCCTGTCTGAACTGTTACCAATATCCACAATAGACTCTTATAATTTTTTGTATCTGATAGCGCAAACAGCTCTTTGTCAAACAGACGCTATAGCAAAAAGTCAATTGCAAAACAAGTGCAAAAAAGAAACTAAAGGGCTATCACACTTGAAAGGAGGAACACTTGTATGCTCACTTTAGAACGCTCCACACCAGAGGAAACTGGTATCCCAAGCAACTGTATTGTACAGCTAATCAAACGGCTACAAAAACGTCACATTCCTATGCACAGCCTTCTTCTCCTACATCATGACCGATTGATCTTTGAAGGCTACTATGCACCTTGCAGTGCAGATCGACTGCATCGCATGTTCTCTATCAGCAAAAGTTTTACTGCCATTGCGATTGGTCTTCTTTGTGATGAGGGAAAAATTTCTTTGGACGATCCTATTATTCGTTATTTCCCTGAAAAATTACCCCAAAACGTCCATCCGTGGATCGCACAGATGACTATTCGCGATATGTTGATGATGCGCTCCTGTCATGCCTCTACGACCTATAAACTAGATTTGACATCGGATTGGGTTGAAAGTTATTTTACCACACCCCCCACTCATCCGCCTGGAACTCTTTTTCACTATGATACCTCTGCTCCTCATACACTCTGTGCGCTAGTAGAAAAATTGACTGGATCTGACATGTTAGATTATATCAAATCCAAACTCCATGTGTTAGGTTTATCGCCCCAATCCTATATGATTAAAGATCCGTTTGGCGTATCAATGGGAGGCAGCGGGCTAGTTGCATTTCCTCTAGACCTAGTTAAGTTTGGGTATTTTATCGCACACCGTGGACAAATTTTAGGAGAATCGCTTTTGTCCTCTTCCTATATTGACATGGCTGTATCCGCATTGACTGAAACTTGTGTCACAGCTCCACTACCGAGCGAAGCCCAGGGATATGGCATGCAATTTTGGCGCGGTGAAAAGAATGGATTTACTTGCTATGGAATGGGTGGACAACTGATTATTTTTTTGCCCCAGTATCATCTTATCTGTGTAACTACTGCTGACACACAATCGATTCAGGGTGGAAACCAACAGATTTATGATGCCTTATATGAAGAACTTCTCCCTTATATACAAGACCATGCCCTTCCGCCTAATGAGACAGACCTGAAACGTTTACAGTCTGTACAAGCCTCCCTTCACATTGCTGCTCTGCCAGAATGTACGATGCCACATTCCCTTTCCAGAATAGATGGGAAACGCTATCATGTATTGACAAAATCCTGTGACTTTCAATACTTCTGTCTGCATTTTGACAAGGATGCACATTCGCACGCTATTGGAACACTATCTTTTTCCTACAAAGAGCGTTCGTATTCTATTTCATTTGGTTTTGGTGTCATGCAGACAGGAAGCTTTCCAATTTATAACTTGTTCTATGCTGCTAGTGGCACTTGGCTTTTTGATGGAACTTTGTATATCAAAGCCCACATTCTTGACTCCTACATTGGCAGTGTTCAATTTCAGCTTGCTTTTTGCGAAGATGAGCTAATTGTGTGGATGAGCAAAAAAGAGGAAAGTCTTTTTCAAGAATTCAATGGACATCTCTATTGTAAAAGTTCTTGAGCTTGTACTCTTGTGCCTCAGTTTACAGATATTGAAAAATTTTGTTTTTAATATGAACATAGTCATTATGTGCCTCAAAGATCTATTGCATATGGGACTTTAAATAACTATCTACATCCGAAAGCAGTTTTTTCCACGCACCTGTGTTCTCTACATAATATAATGGACAACGTTTGCCTCCTGCATCGTAATGCCGCAAGATATCTCTAGTCTCCAAATCATATTCAATGGTCAGCCACGCCAGCATTTTTACTAAAGAATCATAGGTATCTTGTGTAAACTTTCCATCTTCACGAATATAGCAACACTCAATGGAAATAGAGTCATTGTTCCTACCGATCACCGCATAAGCTTCCTCCTCTAGCGGAATACATTGTATGATTTCTCCTCTGTATCCTATAATAAAATGCGCGCTGGCTGACCGCTCATGAGTTTCAGCAAGATTTTCAAAATAACTTCTATTTTGTGCTGCCGACGTCTCTGGATTGGCTGTGTAATGTACAAAAATGTTTTTCACTTCAGCAAGCTTTGTTCCAGGGCGATTGTACTCACTGATACTTAAAAAATCCTCCTTGATTGTAGGTCGCCACTCCATTGTACTACTCTCTGTGCTAGTTTCCTCAGGGATGTCCCTTGTAGACTGTGTCTCACTGACAGCATGTACACTTTGATTTGCTGATTTTGACCGCAAGACCATTATGGTTGGTATGACTACTATCATCAACATAGCAATGCGCCAAAAAAATTGAATTCGTCTACGCTGTGCCTTCTTTTTTTGGACAGCCCTCGCAGACGCACTAGAATTTGTTCTGTTGCGCCTTTTCTGATTTTCATTATAATATTGTGTTGGCTGTGAATAGGTGTTTCTTCGCTGTGAATATGTATTTCTTGGCTCATATGCTCTAGATTGTCGTTGATACATAGGATTTTGCCACACAGCAGCGCTCTGATATGATCGGGAGGATCTTTGTGTATAACCTCTTGATCGTGACCTTGAGCGCTGTTGTGTAGCAGTATGCTTTTGTTGTGCAGAATCAGGTTGCATCGTGTAGAGAGGCAACTGTCTATTTTCCTGACGCGACCGTGGACTACGCCGCACAGGAGAATTTTGATATGATCGTTGTCTTTGTGATCTCTCACCATAATAGGGTGGTCGCAACTCTTGTCGCATTGTGTATTCTTGATGTGGTCTTGGACTACGCCGCACAGAAGTGCTCTGGTACACTCTTTTATTGTGTCGTGTTTTTTGTCTCCCCTCTCGTCTCGAAGAAGAGTTCATGCTCAATACTTCTAATTCCTGCTTCTTCATATTAATCTCCATGCCGCCTTTGAAGGCTCAAATAGATTGCTATTCTTTTTTAAACTACAAAAATTTATAATCTATTCCATTATAACCTAGACTTTGTAAAAAAATATATAGTAAATTGCAAATATTTTGTAAATATCACTGTTCTTTATAGTACTTTAGCTCCTAATTTTTCTTAGCTAATACGATTTTTTTACAAAATTAAAGTCATTTGTTATACAAATAGAGTAAAATATGGCCTTCTATATTCACTGTATTTCTTGTGTGCTGCTGTTGTGGTGTATTTGTTTTTACATGGAGTTGTACACAAAAAAACACTCTGTCCACAAACAGAATGTTTTTTGTCTCTAACCTTATCGGATTTAAATTGATTCTTTTTTGACAGTTCCCTTTCAATGGTACTCTCATGCATCACTTATGAAATCCCCCACTGTAATACGTCCGCCATAGCTACCAGGTGTAATATGCTCCCCCAACACACTGTGCAACCCGTGCTTATTGTACGAATATAGCAAAAATCCTGAACAGCGATTTGCATCCAACCGATCATATGCTGTCTCAACATCTTCTCTGTGTCGATTCTGATATTGGCTTAATTGATATCGTGCACTAGGATCTTTGTCCAATATCTCCTGTAATGCCTCGTCCTCTAGCGGACTGTCAAAAGGCCGATCATTGGCTAGACTTGTCTTGGTATGGGAGGATTTACCTTGCTTTGCCACAGATAGATAGTCTGTCATCTGTTTTGAAAGTTGCTCCTGCTCCCAATACCTTGGATCTTTTGATGTTTGGAAATATGTGTCCTGAGGCAAACGCATATCATATAAGTCATCACCACGTATCATATAAGTGCCGATGGCGGCTTCTATAGTCAGTGTACCAGCAGGTTTTCCTCTAAACTGTGCTTTTGCGGGTGCACTTTCCACAGCAGCGAGACTGCCTATGCGTGACAGCCTTTGCAGAGCAAGCTCGCGTCTTCTATTCATTTTTCGTGTCACCTCCATGTGACTAGTTCGCCAAAAGGCTATGTTGCAGTAAATTCCATTTTACTCTATGCCAAAAGGCACAGCTCCTTCAAAAAATGATTTCCCCTTATGCGTGCCCAAAACAAGAATGTTCTTCACAATATGAATAACATTCTACACTTCACAAACCAAACTTGTGTTTGTAAGTTTATTTTAGACAATACCAAACTATAGTTTATATCGGCATTTTTTCCCGATTTTTTAGAGGATTCCCAACGCTTTTTTCATGATAAGTTTTAATATAATTATTCCATATTTTCTCACAGTATGTTATACTAAATCTATTCGGGATATTTTATGTCTGATTAAAAAGATCTAACCACTATCCCGCTTTCGTTAGTATTATGTTCTTTGTATCCTGAACACAGACTAACCGTAACCAAAAATAATCTCTGTCCAGAAAAGGGGTATAACTATGTTCACTGAACAAAAATTAGAACAACACTATGGTTCCATACCATCTGACATTCTTCAGATTATTCGAGACGAATACAAATGGGCCCTCGAGGAATGTGGCGTACATAATGATGAGCAAATCCGCTATATCGAAAAGGCCTTAAATATTAGAGGTGTATCCTCCACACTAAATCGCAAGATCTTGTTCCTCTGCAAATGCGGTCAAAGTCGTATTGTCAACACCACTGTGGCTGAGGATAAGGTCAAAATGTTTATTTTTGAACAATATAATGTACCTTGCCCTAAATGTAGAAAAACAAATTTATACTCATGGAAATATATGGATTGATCCATCATTTATTTTATCTTGTGTATTGTTAAAAAGTATCCCCAGAGGGCAGATAAAACGGCAACGGGAACCAACCAGACGGTGCATCCTTTAATCTAGCCTGTGTTCCCGTTTGCTGTTCGGTCAAACAATAGATCGTAGTAAGCGCCTTTACAAATTCCAATGACTCAAAGACGACGTCCGCGTTTTGTTGTGTCCTCTCCACTTTTACTGCACGACTAGAGCCTTTTTTATCAGACGTCTTTTGATCAAATACTTCTATCTGATATTTTTCTATATATTCTTGTGTGTCTGAAGTTGCTGTATGTCTTATCCCTACGATATAAGTTCCTATAGCAAGTTCACTATACTTTTGTTTCCATGCAAACAAAAATTCTAGCACCTTGACATAATTCAATATTTTTATTTCATGAGAGACTGCTGCATTAAAGTAATCGCTC
>CAJUHQ010000179.1 GCA_910586095.1 uncultured Lachnospiraceae bacterium
CATCAGGTTTCTAAACGCCCACTTTCATTTATGGTGGTGCAGTTATGGCTGCATGTGTGCATCAGGTTTCTAAACGCCCACTTTCATTTATGGTGGTGCAGTTATGGCTGCATGGGCGTTTAGTATCATAGTATTTTATTAGAGTCGTGTCAAATCCATAAGAATAGGAATTTCAATCTAAAATTCATTATACTACACAAATATGGTACTTGGTAGATGCAAGATGATTTTTCTTTTTACTAAAAAATTAAGGAGAGATCACTCTTTTTGCAGAAGCATAAACAGATACTAGAATAAATAAAATAAATATGCTATACTGATAAAATATTATAATAAAGACAATCAGCCAGACTATATGATACTGTTAGAAGCAGAATAGATTAGATTGAAGAAATAGAAAGAGAGTGTCATATGTGCACAGATAGGAGCGGACATGAAGAGAGTATTTTTGATTGTACTAGATAGCTTTGGAATCGGTGAGATGGAGGATGCACAGGAATATGGTGATCGAGGAACAAACACAATTGGTTCTGTTTCCACAAGCAACTATTTTTCTATTCCAAATCTACAAAAGTTAGGACTTTTTAATATTGAAGGAGTACAGTGTTCCAAACAAGAAAAGATCACACAACCACTTGCGATGGTAGCACGCATGAAAGAGGCATCTAAAGGAAAGGATACCACTATTGGACATTGGGAAATTGCAGGGTTGATCTCAGAGAAACCATTACCTACTTATCCAGAAGGGTTTCCACAGGAGATCATCGACGCTTTTGTCGAGGCTACGGGCAGAGGTGTGCTTTGTAATCGCCCTTATTCTGGTACACAGGTGATTCAGGATTATGGAGATGAACATAGAAAAACTGGAAAGTTGATTGTGTATACATCGGCGGACAGTGTGTTTCAGATAGCAGCACATGAAGATGAGGTTCCTCTAGAAACCTTGTATGAATACTGTAGACAAGCGCGTGCGATTCTACAGGGAAAACATGGAGTGGGGCGTGTGATTGCAAGACCTTTTACAGGAACGACAGGTGCGTATATGCGAACGTCTAATCGTCATGATTATTCTTTGTTGCCTCCTGGAAAAACTTTGCTTGATTGTTTGAAGGAAGCTGGAAAAGATGTCATTGCAGTTGGCAAAATCTATGATATTTTTGCAGGGAGAGGTATCACAGAGTTTGTGTATACCAAAAATAATGTAGAGGGGATTGAGAGCACACTAGAATATCTTGATCGGGATTTTGAAGGATTGTGTTTTATAAATCTAGTTGATTTTGATATGCTTTATGGACACCGCAATGATATTGATGGATATGCAAAAGCGCTATCCTACTTTGATGAGAAACTTCCGGAAATTATGGAAAAAATGCATAGGGAAGATGTGTTGATTATTACCGCAGATCATGGATGTGATCCAGGATATCTTCAATCTACCGACCATTCTCGTGAATACACACCATTTATATTGTATCAACAACAAAGAAAAGATCATGCGCCCAATCTAGGAACTAGGGAAAGTTTTTCTGATATTGCGGCCACGATACTTGAGTATTTGGAAATTGAACAAAAAGTGGCAGGAAAATCGATGTGGCAGGAGCATGAACCGACGTGATAATTATGCGAACTTTGTTGACAATAGTTAGTATGCAATGAAACGCAACAGTTGAATAAAAAATAGATATTAGCTATAAATGGAGGAAATAGAAGTGAGTACGATTGCAGAGGAAATAAATAAAAGAAGAACGTTTGCCATCATATCGCATCCTGATGCGGGAAAGACAACACTGACTGAGAAGTTTTTGCTGTATGGTGGGGCGATCAATCTTGCAGGAAGCGTAAAGGGAAAGGCGACAGCAAGACATGCTGTTTCAGATTGGATGGAGATTGAGAAGGAAAGAGGAATTTCTGTCACTTCATCCGTTTTGCAATTTAATTATGATGGATATTGTATTAATATTTTGGATACGCCAGGGCACCAAGACTTTTCAGAGGATACGTATAGAACACTGATGGCAGCAGACTCAGCAGTTATGGTTATTGATGCGTCAAAAGGTGTGGAGGCGCAGACAAGAAAGCTGTTTAAAGTGTGTGGCATGAGAGGAATTCCTATCTTTACGTTTATCAATAAGTTGGACAGAGATGCCAATGATACATTTGAGCTTCTCGACGAGATTGAAAAAGAGCTTGGAATTGCAACTTGTCCTGTGAATTGGCCGATTGGTTCAGGAAAACGGTTTAAGGGAGTATATGACAGACACGAGAATCATGTGCTGACATATTCAGATACGCAAAAGGGAACAAAAGAAGGAGAGACTACAATTATTTCAATGGAGGATGAAGCGCTTTTGCTAGAGAGTATTGGTGAGGAGGCATTTTCAACGCTTCGCGATGAGATTGAACTGCTCAATGGGGCGAGTGTGGAGTTTGACATTGAAGAAGTGCGAAAAGGGAAATTAACTCCTGTCTTTTTTGGCTCCGCACTGACTAATTTTGGTGTGGAAGTTTTTTTACAAAATTTTTTAAAGATGGCAACCACTCCATTGCCACGAAATTCTCAGGGAGATTATATTGATCCAGTAAATACTGATTTTTCGGCATTTGTGTTTAAAATACAAGCCAACATGAACAAAGCGCACCGCGACCGTATCGCATTTATGCGAATTTGTTCTGGTAAGTTTGATGCAAATGAGGAAGTAAGACATGTTCAAGGTGGCAAGATTATGCGACTTTCACAGCCCCAACAGATTATGGCAGATGAGCGAAAGATTCTGAATGAGGCTTATGCAGGTGACATTATTGGTGTGTTTGATCCTGGTATTTTTTCTATAGGAGACACTGTTTGTGCGCCAAAAAACAATATTTGTTATGAAGGAATTCCTACATTTGCGCCAGAACATTTTGCGAGAGTACGTCAAGTTGACACAATGAAAAGAAAACAATTTATCAAGGGTGTCAATCAGATTGCACAGGAAGGTGCGATTCAGATTTTTCAGGAGTTTCATACAGGAATGGAAGAGATTATTGTCGGCGTAGTGGGAGTGCTTCAGTTTGATGTATTGAAATACCGACTGGAAAATGAATACAATGTGGAAATCAAATTAGAGCCTTTACCATACGAATATATTCGGTGGATAGAAAATAAAGAAGAAATTGATTTGGACAAACTTTCAGGAACATCGGATATGAAAAAGATACAAGATTTAAAGGGAAATCCGTTGCTTTTGTTTATCAATCAGTGGAGTATTGGTATGACAGTGGACAGAAACAAGGGCTTGATACTTTCAGAGTTTGGAAAAGATTAATAATTTATTGTAAATGGGAATTAATAATTTGCCCAGACGCTCAAATCTATGGGCGTCTGGCAATATGGAGGACTTCGTGCAGTTAATAAAAAAGAAAATCATACGAAGAGTAGCATTTTTTTGTTGCATTGCAATATGCATGAATGGTTGTGCTTATGGGCCTAATTTGCCTTTTGCACAACAGGAGAAGATAACAGACGATCCAGAACAGACTGTGCAAGAGTTGCAAAGTCCTTTAGAGACACAAGAGCAACCAGAAGAAGTGGTGGTATCAAAGCTGTATTATTCATACCATATGCTAGATAGCGACAGACAAAAGATTTATCGCGAGATATTGATGGCGCTGACAGAGATGAAGGCCGATGTTACAATTTCTACATTGGACAAGTCTGTGATTGATCCAATATTTGTTTGTGTGATGAATGACCACCCTGAATTGTTTTATGTGGAAGGATATCAATATACAGAATATACATTTGGTAATGCAGTGACAGAGATTACGTTTAGCGGCACATATTCTATGACACAGCAGGAAGCAGAGGAGACTAGACAATTGATTGAGCAGCGTGTGGAGGAGTGCTTTGATCAGATGCCATCAGGTGAGGACGAGTATGATATTGTCAAATACTTGTATGATTGGTTGATAAACCATACAGAATACGATCGATCTGCGCAGAACAATCAGAATATTTGTTCGGTATTTCTTCAAGGAAGCTCTGTGTGCCAAGGATACGCAAAAGCTATGCAGTATATGTTACAAAAAATAGATATTCAAAGTCTTTTGGTGACAGGTTTTACGAATGGTGAGCGTCATGCATGGAATCTTGTAAAAGTAAATGGTGAGTATTATTACCTAGATCCTACGTGGGGGGATGCGTCCTATACTTCAGATGGTTCTGAGCATGCGCAGGAAGGTGTATTTCCTACAATTAACTACGATTATTTTTTGGTGACTACCGACGAGATTACGCGGACACACTCTTTTGAAAAGGTAGTGGAATTGCCAGAATGTAGCGCTGTAAATGACAATTATTTTGTGCGCGAAAAACTTTACTTTAATCAGTATGATGAGGAGCGTCTTTTAGATATTTTTGGCAGTGAAAAAGCAAGAACAGAAAAATATGTAGCGATCAAATGTAGTGATGAGCAGAGCTTTGGAACAATGATGCAAAATTTGATAGAGAATCAGAAAATATTTGACCTGATTGATCAACAAGGAAAAAGTGTTGCATATGCATTCAACGAGGAACAACACATTATTAGTTTTTGGAATCTTTACTAAAATGATAAAATAGAATATTGACATCATATAATTTGAAAGTTTTGGAAAAGATTATACTAGGCAAAGTGAAAGGGATTTGTTATAATAAAAAATAACGAAGACATACAGGAGGTATCAGCTATGGAAATGGATGGCTGCAAGGGAAACAGTGAAAAATTTGGCACAGTAAAAATAGCAAATGATGTGGTTGCTATGATCGCAGGACTTGCTGCCACAGAGGTGGACGGCGTAGGGGCTATGGTTGGCAATATCACCAATGAGTTGATGGGAAAAGTCGGCATGAAGAAGCAGACAAAGGGAGTAAAGGTAGATATTCTCGATAGTACAGTGTCTGTGGAACTTGCTGTGACATTGGAGTATGGATTTAATATTCCAAATACCTGTAACAAAGTGCAGGAGAAGGTAAAGAATGCGATCGAGACGATGACCGGGTTCAATGTCTCTGATGTCAATATCAGGATCGTCGGCATTAAAATGGCTTCGGACCGATAAAAGAAAAGCCGTACAAATAAAAATTAAGGAAAAGATAAATGAGCAGAAGAGAGCTTAGGGAACAGATATTCAAATA
>CAJUHQ010000180.1 GCA_910586095.1 uncultured Lachnospiraceae bacterium
AGGTTCTTAGAAATTATTTGCAGTCTGTGTAACAAATGTTTGACAAACCTACATTGTCGTTAAATTTCATACATTTTTAAATATTCAATCAAAACACTCTCTATATTGTCAAATCTTATAAACTTAGACAACTACTCCAATTTAGCTACTACACATCTTTTTCTTTTTTTCTATCTCTCATCTCATCTATAATTTTTTCAATTAGCATTTTCTTCATATACACATCAAAACTCAAAAAACATATAAACGAAAAAAGCTTCAAAAAATCCTTACTATCCTCTGGGGCCTCCTCAAACGTTTCCATAGCACGCTCATACTCTGCCAGCACATGCTCTTTAAGAGATTCTGTCTGATCGTACCCAACACTAAAGATCTCCTCATACACAACTTTGATATCAAACTCTTCTGTTGTGTTGAAAAAGCGTGCTGTTACAGGTCCTAAAAGTGTCTGAATGTCACTTATAGATAAGATCCCCTTATAATAATAAATAAAGATCAACATCAACATATGTTCTTTTGAATACTTCTTTCTGACAGGAGGTGGAAGCAAATTGTTTTTGGCATAATTATTAATCATCGTTTTAGTCATAATCTTATCTTCTTCTGGATATCGTGCACTTTTCCGAAGATTCTTATCCATAAAGGTTGTTACCTGATCCATGTATAGATCGATATTGGGAATATCCTCCAATTTTATATAACTAATTCGATCAAAACTCTCCATAATGCTATTCAATAAGTCCTCTGTGTCTATATGCATTACTCTACCATGCCTTTCTTAAACTTACATCGTATGATACCTATTATTATAAGATCACACAACCATCCTAACTATAGTACAAAATAAACTATTCTCTACTCACTTAATTATATAGTATTCAATACTACTTATCAAGACTTTTACTTGTGAAAGTCCTTAAATCAGTTACTATTCAGCCATACCCATTCATAAGTTGTCGGATTTTACAATCTGACAATTCATTTTGTCTATTTCCAACAACTTATTTCATGTCGGGCGTCAGCCCTATAAAATTGAATATGCAAAATGCCTTATGCGAGCAAGCTCTCAACAGCATTTTGTATATTCAATTTTGCATGGCTGAACTGTTACTCAAATCATAAACCATTTATCCTTATATGCACCCATGAGAAAGCGAATAGAATATTTTATCGTTTACATCCCATTAAAACTATGCTACAATATTTAAAACTGTAAAATTTTACTGTGCTAAAGTCACTGTGATAGTATCCTTGCAATTCTCTAGAACAGGAAGGAAAACATATTATGAACAAAAAAATTAAAACGGCAGAAGTAGAACATTTAATTGATGCCCTTTTATGTCTGAAAACCAAAGAAGAATGTTACAATTTTCTAGAAGATTTATGTACGGTAAATGAACTTCTATCTCTTTCACAGCGCTTTGAAGTTGCAACCATGTTACGTGAACACAAGACCTATCTTGAAATTGCAAAAAAAACAGGTGCTTCCACTGCTACTATCAGTCGTGTAAACCGTTCTCTAAACTATGGAAGTGATGGGTATGAATTGATTTTTGCAAGACTAGCCAAAAAGGACGATCGCGAGACAGAAAATGGACAGTATTAAATTCTGTCCATTCAATTCTCTCCTCTCTATTCTATAACATCTGTTATCCATATGTTTCCATAAGATCTAGTGGATTAATATAGACTTCATTTTGTATAACTTGATAACCGAGCTCCTCAAATCCTTCTGTGATAGCAAAAATCTCTGTGGCAACAGTCACTTCATCACCTTCGCGCACTTTAGGTTCTGTTCCATTCCTATACACTGAGAAATAACCATTTCCATGATCGATCATCACAATATATCCTGCTACTTCACTTCCAGCTATTGATGATACTGTTCCTTTAGCTGTAGGCACCACGCTTGTTCCTTTTGGCACAGAAAAAACAACAATTGGGTTTCCGTCTAATTCAGTTCCATTCTCACTAAATGAAGCAGCTCCTTTTACAGGAAATCCTTTTGGGATATATGTCTGTGCTAGACGCGCATCTAATTCCTCGCGTTTCTCCTCCTGCTGCATCTTGTCATTCACAGTATCACTCAATACTAAAACTTTCTCTTGTAACAATTCATTCTCCGCTGCCAATTCTTCCTTCTCTGTCCTTAACGTTTCCACTTGCGCTTTGAGCATCATCACATTATTATTTGCCGTATGCAACTGCCCAGATAGTACAAAACAATATCCAATCGCTACTGCGATCAGCACAATAAGCACACCAACAACCATCCGGCTGCTATTATATTTTGCTTTCTTATCTTCCCTCAACATATTTACCTCAATCCAAATTATCTACTGTCAGTGACCAAAATCACACTTTGTTATCACTTTGTTAAAAGAAAGAGGGCCCCCAAAAATGTCAAGTGCACTTCCTATTGTCACATTCAATCTTTCTTTGCCAAGGCGCTTAAGTAGATCAATATCCTCATAACTATGCACCCCTCCTGCATATGTAATCGCAGTACTATCCTGTGTGCTACTCCATTCTCCGAGTAGTTCTACCAGATTCTTCTCAATACCTTGCTTCATACCTTCAACATCTACTGCATGAATCAAAAACTCATCACAATAATTTCCCAAAAAATTCAATGTGTCTTTTCCTACCACTTCATTCGTAAAGGTCTGCCATCTGTCTGTTACAATATAATACTGTCCATCTCTCATACGACAACTCAAATCAAGTACCAGATGTTCCTTCCCAACTGCTGTGCACAATTTTTCAAGATTCTCCATGTCAATGCGACCTTCTCTAAAAACATAAGAAGTCACAATCACATGAGAAGCCCCCGCCTCCAAATAGCTTTGTGCATTGTCAACTGTCACACCTCCACCAATCTGAAGTCCATTTGGATAAGCGGCAAGTGCTTTTAATGCCTGCGCGCGCGTGGCATCATAATAGCTGCTTGACATGGAATTAAGGAGGATGATATGCCCTCCTTTTATTCCATTCTCTCTATATAGTTGTGCATAAAATGCGGCGTCTTTGGTCGCTACAAAATTTTCTTTAGCACAATTTTTATGATCTTTAAGGGAACTGCCTACAATCTGTTTTACCTGGCCATTATGGATATCAATACAGGGTCGAAATTCCATTTATACCTCCCTGATTACATCCTGCATATCATATCTGCCTGCTGGTTTTTTCTTCATAAACTTCGCCGCCTGCACTGCTCCCTTTGCAAAAAGAGCCTTGGAGTATGCTCTGTGTGAAAATGTAATCACTTCATCCTCACCTGCAAAAATCACATCATGATCCCCTACAATCGTTCCTCCTCTTACAGAACTAATACCAATTTCCTTGCCTGTGCGTTTTTTGCGTTCCTGGCTTCTATCATATATATACTCATATTCATTGTCAAACTCTTCGTTGATTGTATCGGCAAGCGCAAGTGCTGTACCACTTGGCGCATCTACCTTGAGATTGTGATGTTTCTCTACAATTTCAATGTCAAAACCTGCTGGAACAAGAATTTCTGATGCCTTTTTTAACAATGCAAGTAACATATTTACACCGAGTGACATATTAGCAGATTTTAATATGGCAACTTTTTGTGATGCCTCCTCTACATGTGCAAGCTGAAGCTCAGACAATCCTGTTGTACAAAGTACACAAGGAAGTTGTCTTTTCACACAGTAGTCTAACAGTCCGTCCACTGCTGCCGCCACGCAAAAATCAATAACTACATCTGCATCTACATCACACTCTTCAATATGCGTAAAAACAGGATATGCATTTTTGATGTGATCAGAGGCATCCACACCTGCCACAATTTCAATCTCTGGATCAGCTGCTATAATCTCTGTGAGCTTCTGTCCCATCTTTCCATTACAACCATGTATAATCGCTTTTGTCATCTTTGCCCCCTTGTCTGCCTTGATGGGTAGTATTTATCCACTCTTTATTGTACCCTTTTTCAAGTTCTACTCTGTCCTTTGTCTAATCATACTCCACACATTATAAAATTCCATAGGCCTTCATCGCTTGCTCAAGTTTCTTTCCATTCTCTTCTTCCATATCCGACAATGGCATGCGCAATGTGCCTGCCTCCATTCCAAGTAGATTCAAGGCTTTCTTTACTGGAATCGGATTTACTTCACTAAACAATGCTTCAATCAACTCAGCAGCACGCAATTGCTCCTTGCAGCTCTCCTGCACTTTGCCATCAAAATAAAGCTGACAAATATTGTGTGTCTGTTCAGGTGCAATATTAGACAATACAGAAATAACTCCTTTTCCGCCCAGAGACAAAATCGGCACAATCTGAATATCATCCCCTGAGTAAAGATCTACACAACCGTCCGCCAATGCCATAATCTTAGCCACATGAGAAATATTTCCAGTTGCTTCCTTGACACCTACAATCGTCTTAACTTCCTTGCAAATACGGACAATCGTAGCTGGTGTCATACTACATCCTGTTCTACCAGGAATATTGTAGAGCAATCCTGGAATGTCCACTGCTTCTCCTATTGCCTTGAAATGTTCATACAAGCCATTTTGTGTTGCTTTATTATAGTATGGCGTTACAAGTAGTAGTCCATCAGCTCCTGCCTTCTGTGCTTCCTGTGAAAGATACACGGCTGTCTTCGTACAATTTGATCCGGTTCCTGCTATCACAGGGATTCTTTTATTGACTTTCTCCACACAAAAACGAATACATTCAAGATGTTCTTCATGTGTCAAGGTAGATGCCTCTCCTGTTGTACCACAGACAATAATAGCATCTGTTTTATTAGCGACCTGAAATTCAATTAGCTTTGCAAAAGCTTCAAAATTTACTTCTCCATTGGATTTCATGGGTGTGACAATAGCAACACCAGCTCCTGTAAAAATAGACATATAGATCCTCCTTTACTTTAAGAAAATTACATAATATTTGTGAAAGTTAAGAGGCACTTTCATATAAACTTGCATCATACACAATCTGCCGCTTGGCGGGCCGTATGGCCATCCATAACTATACGACCTGAAAA
>CAJUHQ010000181.1 GCA_910586095.1 uncultured Lachnospiraceae bacterium
AGGTAAATACTTTAAAAGAAGCTTATGAATTAGCAAAGAATTCACCTGGAACCATTGTTACGGATATGAAGATTAAAGATGGTGAGACATTCGGTCTTGAGAAAGATTCACGTGTGCTTCTATTCAATGATGGTGCCGTTACAGGCCGTTATGCAGCAGCACGCCGCATCAAAGGAGAGCCAGGAGTAGACGACACAAAGTTGGACAAAGTTGTTATGGATGCGATCTATGAGACAAGATGGAAAACAATGTATCATGCAGAGTGCTTCATCGGTCTTGATCCTGAGTTCATGGCAAAAGCACACCTTCTTATTCCAGAAGGAGAGGAGAATTTGCTCTATAACTGGATGCTCAACTTCCAGTATATGTCTGATGAGTATGTAAAGATGTACAAGAAATCTAAGCCAATCGCAGATGGCAAAGAGCCAGATATTTACATCTTCTCAGATCCTCAGTGGGCACCACATGACGCACCAGATGTTGATTATAGCTGCTTAAGCGATCCATTGACTCTGTGCTATTTTGATACAAACCAGAACTGTGCAGCAATCCTTGGTATGAAGTACTTTGGTGAGCACAAGAAAGGTACCTTGACAATGGCATGGGCACTTGCAAACAGAAATGGTTATGCATCTTGCCACGGTGGACAGAAAGAGTACTCTCTTGAAGGTGGAAAGAAATTCGTTGCATCTGTGTATGGTCTATCAGGATCTGGTAAATCAACACTGACACATGCAAAGCATAGTGGAAAGTATGATACATTTGGCGGCATCAAGGTTCTTCATGATGATGCATTCATTATCAATACAGACACATGTGCATCTATCGCGCTTGAGCCTACTTATTTTGATAAGACAGCAGATTATCCAACAGGTTGCCCAGACAATGAGTATTTGTTGTCAGCACAGAACTGTTCTGCTACAATGGATGAGGATGGAAAGATTCAGTTAGTGACAGAAGATATTAGAAATGGTAATGGACGTGCAATCAAGTCTAAATTATGGTCTCCAAACCGTGTAGACAAGATTGATGCACCAGTAAATGCAATCTTCTGGATTATGAAGGACCCTACTATTCCACCTGTAGTAAAATTGAAAGGTTCAGCATTAGCGTCTGTTATGGGTGCTACATTAGCTACAAAAACATCTACAGCAGAGCGTGTTGCAGCAGGTACAGACTTGAATGCACTTCGTATTGTTCCTTATGCAAATCCATTTAGAACGTATCCACTTGTGAACGACTATGAGAAGTTCAAAAAGCTTGTTGAGGAGAAGAATGTAGATTGCTACATCGTTAATACAGGCGATTTTATGGGTACAAAGGTGAAGCCGGCTGATACATTAGGCATTCTCGAGACAATCGTTGAAGGAAAGGCACAGTTTGAGCAGTGGGGTAAATTCGAGGATATCGAAATTATGTACGATTGGTCAGGCAAGACTGCTGACTTCAAACCAGACATGAACAATGCAGAGTATGTTGCAGCATTGAAGAATGCAATGGAAAATCGTGTGAAGGCAGTAGAAGACTTCGCTACAAAGAAGGAAGGCTATGACAAGCTTCCAGACGAGGCACTTGCAGCATTAAAGAAATTGGTTGAAGAGTGCTAGAGTTTTAGCAGAAATAATTAGGGAGGCGCACCTTATGGTGCGCCTTTTTATGCACACGGGTAGGGAATAGGACTTATTCTTTCTACTTGATTGCACACGAAATAGACTGTTAGTTGTTCATGTTTAGTGCATGAGCAAAGAAAGGCTGTTTCCCAATCAATTGTATATAGATGTAAAAAGAAAGTATGCAGCAAAAATAACATAATGCAACGAGTAGCAAAAGATTATTTGGGATTGTCAAATGATAGAGGATTGTCAAAATAGGAAGGTGAATCATGCATACAAATTATAGTGATTTTGAGTATTTTGATTTTCACGACTCGTATCTTGATGCAGTAGAATGGGATACGAACAGGCTAATTTGGTATTTAGAGGGAGTCAATGTTTTGCCACAATGCAAGCATAACCCATATGATTGTAGTATGAGGGCATCGCGTATAAAACTTGAATTTGTAGATTATCAAATCAAGGAACAAGATCTTGACTTTCAGAAAATGGCAGAGCAAGCGTATGAGATTCTTGAGGTACAGAAGCGTCAAGATCAACAAGAACGACATGTTCATGTATTTTGTATGGAAAGTAGAATAGATTATTTGGACGTAGAACTCTCATTTAAAGATATTTTGTTTACATGGGAGCAATATGAAGCAAAGGCATGGTATGTATATGTTGGCGAGCAAAAACAGGTTGAGCGATTTTTATCTGCCAATCCACATCTCTCTTGGACCATACTTGACAACGAACAAGGTGGAAAAATCGTGATGAAATGGCATCATAGACTGTCCCCAACTCATGCGCTGTATGGAATCGAGGCAATGGCGCTTGCAGAGTCAAACTCACATGATAAAGTGCTGTTTAGTATGGATTGCGGGACTTGTGTGGTGGCCTATGTGAGCGATAAAGAGGATCAGAGAAAACAAGATAGTGACTTTTATGAGTTTGCAACAGTAGAGAAGGCTCTTTTATATATTAAAGAACAAAGTTTGAATGAGAAGTTACTATAAAAGTCTCGATCTTCCATCAGGGCTGCGCTGTCCGTACACGCGTCATGCAGCTTGTTGCATGTGTGCATCAGATTTCTAAACGCCCACTTTTATTGATGGTGGTACAATTATGGCTGCATGGGCGTTTGGAAACAATGTGAACTTTATTTATGGATGGCCATACAGCCTGTCAAATGGCAGATTGAGTATGACATAAGTTTATTATAGAAATTTGAGCTAAAGCGGGCGGATAAAAAGTGTAGTCTGGTGGCGGTATAGGGAGAGTAGTGATGCGGTATCGAAGATTAGGGGAGACGGGATTGTCTGTGTCAGAGATTAGTTTTGGAACAATACCTGTCTTAAAGGGAAGTATACCAGTCTTGCCAAAATATTATAATTTAGAGATAGATGAAGCTGTGGCATTGATGCGATACGCATGGAAACTAGGATGCAATTTTTATGATACAGCCATTGTACCAGAGTATGGAGATGCTGAAATCAAGCTGGGAATTTTTGCAAAAACTATAGACAGAGATCAGTTAATTTTATCTGATAAGGCACGATTTTTTGATGGATATGACATGTATCATGCCGTCGAAGAATCTATAAAAAATCTCCAGGAAACGCCAGATATTTATTTTGTGCATCAAGTAGACTATGAGAATGTAGATCAGGTTTTTGGAAAATATGGGGCTTTAGATGCCCTTGTAGAGTTGAAAAGAGAGGGAAAGATTCGCTATACGGGTATTGCTTCTCACTATTATGATGTTTTGTATCGAGGTCTGTTGGATAAAAGAGTAGATGTATTACAAGGAAGTGGCAATCTTTTAGAACGCGGAATGTTGGATCGAATCGAAAGAGAACCTATGTTTCAAAAAAAGGGATTGATTATTAATAAAGTGTATGCAGCGGGACTTTTGCCTCGTTACTTTTCGGAACAAGAGTTGATAGGAAGTGTTTTGTCCTATCCTATTTCGACGGCATTGATTGGAATAGGAACAAGACAGCAGGCGGAGTGTGCCTTTCTCTACAATACAACAAGATATGATCGAATGGAATGGATAGATGTAATTGATCGGCTCAAGCAATATTTTACGCCTGTTGGATGTGACAGATGTCAAAAATGTGTGTGCCATTATGGAACGGAAATTCATACTCTATTGAGGCAAAAAAATTATTTTCATATGGGAAAAGACTATTGGGCACTCAAGAAATTGAAACTTGGCATAAAGGACAGCGCAAGGTTTTGTGAACATTGTGTGGAGTCTACTTGTATGCGGCAGTGCCCTAAGGGACTATTTATTCCACATTTAATACAGGAGATCAATGAAATGGTTGAACAATATTTATAGAGACATATAATTAAAAACGAGAGATTTGCAAATAGCGCCTTGTGCTATGCACAACATTTTTGGACTTTGAAAGGGGCATGATGATAAAAATGCAAATAAAACCATTAAAAGTCGGTAAGCTTATTCTATCTAACAATGTGCTGATGGCTCCGCTAGCAGGGTATACTTGTTATCCATTTCGTATTTTGTGTCAGCAGATGGGGGCTGGTATGGCCTTTACAGAAATGGTGAGTGCAAATGGTTTGAAGTATAAGGATAAAGCGACAAAACAGTTGCTGTTTACCACAGCAAATGAAAAGATCAAAGCGGCTCAGCTTTTAGGAGGCAATCCCGCTGTGATGGGAAAAGCCGCTGCCAGCGAGGAATTGGCACAATTTGACTTAATTGACATCAATATGGGATGTCCAGTTCCAAATGTCTTCAAAAGTGGAGAAGGAAGTGCGCTACTTTTGGATTTGAAAAGAGCTTGTGCAATTATTCGAATGTGCAAAAAAAGTGGACACACTGTGACAGTAAAATGTCGTGTTGGTGTCATGGAAAATCATAGAATCGCAGCAGAGTTTGCAAAAATGTGTGAAGATGCTGGAGCAGATATGATTTCAATACATGCAAGAACACGCAGTATGATGTATGATGGGGCACCACTTTATGAACAGATTGCCCAAGCTAAAGCAGTCGTTGACATTCCAGTTATCGCAAACGGAGGGATTTTTTCTGTGGCAGATGCAGACAAAATGATGCAAGAAACGGGAGCAGACGGGGTGATGATTGGACGATATGGATTGGAAAATCCTTATATATTTAGCGAGTTGACAGGGACAAACATAGTAAAGAAAAAACGTGAAATCCTTCTAGAACAGATGGATTTGGCATTAATGCATTATGATGAGGTTTTCACTAGAAAGTATATTTGTAAACTGGCTTCTTATATGATGAAAGGGCGGAATGGGACAAAGCGGTATAAGGAGCAG
>CAJUHQ010000182.1 GCA_910586095.1 uncultured Lachnospiraceae bacterium
TTGGTGAATTAGGATAATTCTTTCCAAGAGTTTTAATAGAAATCTCTTTTGCATTGATACTATAGACACCTCCTTGATATCCATGAAGATGTTCTATCAATTCTTCCTTTGTACGCTCTGAATTGATAATCACAGCTCCATCAGGACGCAGTCCCCTCGTCACATCAATACTATCCAATAAGCTTTCATCTACTACTACCACAAAATCTGGCTCATAAATATTTGAATGAACTGTAATAGGTTCTTCACTAATGCGATTATAAGCTGTAATGGGTGCTCCCATTCGCTCTGGCCCATACTCTGGAAATCCTTGTACATATTTTCCTGTCTTAAACGCCACATCTGCCAACAAAAGAGCGGCTGTCTTTGCACCCTGACCACCACGTCCATGCCATCTAATCTCTATTGTGTTATCCATTTCCATACCTCCCTACATTTTATTGCATACTTTTATGCAGACACTAATCATCCACTCTGTCAACATTATTGAAAACACAGTTCACATGAATCTACTTGTCTATATATTTCTTTTTTATTCGAAACTCTATATCTGCCACACTCAAAATATCATTGTCTTCTAATTCCATCCATTCATATGGTGGTATCATAATACCATTTACCAACGTGCGATTAACACTTTCTAAATCCTGTACAAAATACTTATCCTGCATCTTGCTCACTAAACAATGTTTCCTGCTGACAGCTTTCGAGAGCTCCTCTGGAATCACGCCATCTGCCATAGCTACATCTCTTCCGATTAAAAAATCATTATTATTGACTGCAAAAAGAATTCTGCCACCACGCCCACTATATATAAGTTCTAATATTGTCTCCTTTTGCAATACAAGCTGTCTCGACAACACACCTGACACATTACATCCCAATCGCTCTAATTCATCAAGTATCTTTGACTCTGTACTCTTCCCAGCCCAAAATTGAGAGAACAGATTTTGAATTTGTGCTGTTTTTTCTTTTGACAAAAAACTTATTATCTGGCTCAATGTTTTTTCCATGTGTTCACGCCAGCTCACACCATCTACACTCTGTGCCTCTTTTATAACAGGAAGAATTGCAACTTTAATATCACGACTGTTTTTGTCATAATAAACAGAATCATACTGAAACCAAATACACTCTCTTTTTAGAAATCCATTCTCCTCAACCTTTTTTACAAGAAAGATCATTTCATACAAAACATCTATAATATCTCTTTCCGAAAAGTTTTGTATCTTGTTGGCAAGCTTAACAATCCTTTTGCCATCTATCTTAAATACTAGCTTCTCTCTTCCATTTTGTTGTGTTCTTTTATAGGGAAGCATCTGTGCAAAATTTTCTTGCTCTAATATTCCACACCCCATATCAAAAAATGGATCTGGTTCATAAAACAAAAAGGAGATCTGGTTCTCTTTTGTCTTCACTATCATAGTGTTAAAAGCCTCTTTTAGATGATTATTTTAAACTAACAATTCCGCGCTATCTTTACAGAATCCAACACATTTTCAAAAATATGAAGATCCTCTTCAAACTCGTTACCCACATGCTGAATCAATATCAAAAGTTCTCGAGCTTTATAAGTTCCAAGCAAAAATATAGTAAAAAATGGATATCCCATCATATAGGATGTATATCGCATCTCTCCATAGCTACGTCCGTTAATTTTTCGTTTTGCGATATGATTGCATACAAATCGTGAAAAATCTCTTCCAAATCTTTTATAATACTCATTGAGGCGGGTATCAAACTCTTCTGTAGCGTCCATACTTCCTCCTCTTGTAATATAAACTGTAATTTTCTCATCCTGTGAAGTCCAGTAATATTGCAGTGGAAAAGGTGTTGTTGCCGCTGTCAAAATTGATGGAAGCATAATCTCAACTTCCTCATCAAAAAGGAAATATTTTTTATAAAACATACTCTCAATCTCCATTTTCCACTTTGTTACTTGACACATAGGTAAAAGAGATTTTCTTATCCTCTACATATACATTATATTTGTTAATAAATTCATTTACAATCTACATTTCCATACATAGAAAACGCTGTCACTCAATGGTGACAGCGCTCAATTTATTCATCAACACTATAGTTGGGAGCTTCTTTTGTAATATGAATATCATGTGGATGACTTTCTCGTAAAGCTGCTGCCGAAATCTTTACAAATCTGCCGTTCTCCTTTAGCTCTTCAATGGTCTGTGTTCCACAATATCCCATACCAGATCGAAGTCCTCCCATAAGTTGAAATACTGTGTCCTCTACATTTCCTTTGTAGGCAACGCGTCCTTCAACCCCTTCTGGAACAAGCTTCTTAGCATCTGACTGGAAATAACGATCCTTACTGCCGTTTTCCATTGCTGCTATCGATCCCATACCTCTATATACTTTATATTTTCTGCCTTGGAATAATTCAAATGTTCCTGGACTCTCCTCACAACCTGCAAAGAGACTTCCCATCATACAAACACTACCACCCGCAGCAATTGCTTTTGTCATATCGCCAGAATACTTAATACCACCATCTGCAATAATTGGAATTTTGTATTCTTTTGCCACTGCATAAGAATCCATTATAGCCGTAACTTGTGGCACACCTATTCCTGCGACAACTCTAGTCGTACAAATAGATCCTGGACCGATACCAACTTTTACAGCATCTGCACCAGCCTCTATCAATGCTCTTGTGCCCTCACCAGTAGCAACATTGCCTGCAATTACTTGCAACTCTGGATAGTTCTCTTTAATCATCTTTAAACATTTAAGTACATTTTCTGAATGTCCATGTGCACTGTCAAGTACTATCACATCCACCTTAGCTGCAACTAAAGCAGCAACGCGATCTAATACATTCGCTGTGATACCCACACCAGCACCACACAAAAGTCTTCCTTGAGAATCTTTTGCAGCAAGTGGATATTTAATTGTCTTCTCTATATCTTTGATCGTAATCAAGCCTTTTAGGTTATAGTGATCGTCAACAATAGGAAGTTTTTCCTTGCGTGCATCTGCCAAAATCTTTTTTGCCTCATCAAGAGTAATGCCTTCCTTTGCTGTAATCAACCCTTCAGAAGTCATCGATTCTTTGATCTTCTTATCATAATCTGTCTCAAATTTCAGATCTCGATTTGTGATAATACCAACTAGTTTTCTACCTTCTGTAATTGGCACACCTGAAATTCTAAACTTTGCCATCAAGGCATCTGCATCAGCAAGCGTATTGTTAGGAGTCAGTGAAAAGGGATCTGTTATCACGCCATTTTCTGAGCGCTTTACTTTGTCTACCTCTTCTGCTTGGGCTTCAATCGACATATTTTTATGAATAATACCAATGCCACCTTGTCGCGCCATAGCAATCGCCATGCGATGTTCTGTAACAGTATCCATTCCTGCGCTCATCATAGGAATGTTTAGCTTGATTTTCTTAGTCAACCACGTTGTAAGATCAACCTGATTAGGAATCACCTGTGAATAGCCTGGTACTAAAAGCACATCATCAAATGTAATTCCTTCGCCGATTATCTGCCCCATTTCTCTTCCTCCTGTGATTTAATAAATATAAGTTAAAAGTTATAATTTTTAGAATTATACTAAAGTCGTCACTTCTTGTCAAGAGAAATAAATTCTATTCTGTAAAGACTTTTCGCGGTGCTATTCCCTTGATAGTCTTTGCAAAATCTTCCGTGAGATTCATTAGAATTTTTTGATTTCCTTCATAAAATACCCAATAGAGTGGTTGGTCTGGCAAATCATGTCCAGCACTAAAATTAGTCACTTTTGATACCTGGCGATTTCTGTAAGAATCCAAATGATATGATTTCTCAGGTGCCATAATTTCAATCTTATTGACATCTAATACTGTAACCCTCTTCCTTCTTGTCCGCGCCATAATCTTGTCCACTGTGATCTCTTTATCTAAATATAAATATTCATACTCCAAATCTGTCCACTGAAACACAAAATAGTCCAATGCTCCAAAAATAACTACCAAAATAAAACAAATCGGATTTCCTGTCACAAGTGTCACTAGTGCAATCAGCACAGTAGGGAACACACATGCCACCCGAAGAAGATTATCTTTGAGTCCTTTTCCCTTTTTTACTAGCAATTCTTTATAGCTTTCGTTCATAACCCAATCCCTTTCTTTCTTTTTCTCTTTTTTAGTAAACAGTCATCTAGTGTTTACCAGGCCACACACGAACATCTATAATTTATCCATTCACTATGTCCATGTCATGAACCGTAAATACAATATACTTGATATCATAAAACAAATCAAGTATTATTCAAGATTTATTATGAAAGTCTCTGACTTTCATAACAGGAATAACCATACAATCTGATAAATGAAAAACTTCTCATAATACTTGTTACTATGAAAGTCTTCGAATCCTTGCTGTAGGTCTGCGCACTTGCTGCGCTGACCGTATGACGCCAAAATGCCTGCTTTTGGCATTTTGTGTGATTCATAGTAAACCCCTTTCATTCATAGTGGTGTCTGATGACAGACATGGGGTTTACTATGAAAGTCTTCGAATCCTTGCTGTAGGTCTGCGCACGTGCTGCGCTGACCGTATGACGCCAAAATGCCTGCTTTTGGCATTTTGTGTGCATCCCCGAAGGATTCATAGTAAACCCCTTTCATTTATAGTGGTGCCTGATGACAGGCATGGGGGTTTACTATGAAAGCAAAGAACTACTTTCATAATATGGATGGCCATGCGGCCCGCCAAACGGCAGGCTGAGTATGATGTACGTTTACTATGAAAGTCTTCGACTTTCATAATATGGATGGCCATGCGGCCCGCCAAACGGCAGGCTGAGTATGATG
>CAJUHQ010000183.1 GCA_910586095.1 uncultured Lachnospiraceae bacterium
ATAATATTTTCATAGTTTTCTTTCATCCCTATGAAGAAATCTGTTGTGCCAATCTTCTGATAATTTTGATACTTCTTAATTTTCATCTCTTTATAATTCTTATATCTTGTGCGCCCTTTGAACCCTATCAACCGTAATTCACTATCATACACTGGGTAAACAATTCTATTTGCCATATCATCAATCCGTATGTTATATTTCTTCATAATCTCTGGCAAAATACCTTCATCTACCCATTCTTCAGGGATCGCATCTTTATATTTTTCTATTTCAGAATCATTAAGTATAATCCTATTAACAAAGTCTTTCTTGTTGGATGCTGTAATCCGTGCGAGATTTTTATATACTTTTAATGCACTGCATTGTTTTAGGTTCTTTACATCTACTCCTGCTAATACACCAACTTTTTCAACCGCATCATTAAATGACATATTTTCAAATGTCATTAGCCAGTTGATGATATTTCCACCTATACCACAAGAGAAACAATGGAATAAATTTTTACTTGGCGTGATTACAAGAGAAGGTGTTTTATCAATATGTTTAGGGCAATGGGCAGCATAACTATCTCCGCGACCTTCAAAGTCCATATCTTTACTTGCATATTCAAACAAATCTACTTTTGAACACAACTCCATAAGAGCTTCGTTAGCCACCCTTTATCACCTCACTTTTCAAACGGATTTAATGATGAATCATGTTGTTTTGCCTGCTCAATTCTCATCCTGTTACCATCAAACTTAAAATCTATATACTCGTCTTCTCCCATTTGTTCGCCCATGCGGTTTAGATCCACAGTCAAAGCGAAATTACCACAATCTAAAGTATCTTTCGCAAGTTCCTCTGTTGTTTTATCTCTCCATAACATACTTGCACTCACATAACGTTCCAATTTATCTGAATCTGCAACTTGATTTGCCCTGTTAAGCTGTGCGCCAGCCAACATTGCAATGTTTAACTCACCAGCTATGTTATTTTTGAGAAAATCACATCTTGCACCAAGAGCATTATAATTTTCAGAGGAAGACAGGATATTGCTTTTGATATAATCGAAAATACTGAACTCTAATCCCATCTTGTATTTCAAAATTTTATGTATAGCATATATTTCCTCATCTGTTGTTTGCGGAGTGTAGATATGGACGAATGGTTGCTTCTTGATCCAGTCGTTTGTTTTCTCTAGTTTCTGCCCTTCTTCATAAGAATATCTGCCGTTTTTAATTCTCTTGACTTCAATCCCTGTTAAGTTTGCAAGCATCCTCTCATAAAACAATCTGTCCTGCATCTCTGTATCAAAGAATAGAGTTGGAACACCGTTTTTAATCTTATGGATTGCTTCGTTCATGAAAAATGCAGATTTGCCCTTTTTCATTCTTGCTTTCAGTAATACAAGTTCACCTGGTTCATATGTGAAATATTCATTTAGCCTTTCATATTTTGATGGGATACCATATACACCGTCTTCCGTTCTGCGACTGCAAATTTCTTTCCACAAGTCATCCACACGATTACCAAACAATTCTATTTCATTTGACGTAATATACTGCTCCGTCAATTTGTTGATTTTTGTATTTACTAGAGAATTGAGCTTATTTAGATCAGAATCGCTATTGAAGCAAGCAGACTGTACCTCTAAAACAACTTTATTCAAATCTCTTTTAAACGACATTGTAACTACATTGTTGACAAGCAATTTATACTCTTCTAATGTATGTCTACAAGCAAACTGGCTCATCGAAATGAACTCTTGCATATCCGTCAAATTATATTCTTCTATCTTTTTCTTTACTGCCTTATTGAAGTTAAGCATATTAGTAATGTTAATAGCATCTATTGTTTCTACACCATTTTTGTATAATTCCTGTATTGCCCAATAAATGCAGCCATTCTCCACATTATAAAAATATGAAGGTCTTAGATAGTCTGTATGTAATATAAATTCAGGATGATATACCAAAGTGGCAATTACTCCTGCTTCAGCTTGATTGTCTGAAATTAATGAAATGTCTAATGCCAAATAGTTATCACCCCTTACTTTATAATATCTGCGAAACTTTTACTTTGAATCGGAACATGGGTAAACTCCGATCCTGAATCTTCTTTAATTTCAATATTACTTTTCATACTCTTCACTTTGGTTTTATTGTAAGCATCCAACACCTGCTTATTCTGTATTACATAGTAAAGTCCTTGCGGATAATTCAGTGGTAGTTTATGGTCAATGTAATACTGTAAGCCAAACAACAAGAAATCGCTACCAAGTCCTTTTGTAAAAACGATATTTTTAATTACGCTTTGTAAAGTTGAATATACAGGATTAGGATTAATGCGATTCTTGAACAAATCAATAATCTTTTTTATATCTTCCTTTGTTTGAAAACAATCTGAATGATAATACGAATTTCCTACTTTAACCGCTTGTTCTTTATCCAATGTTTTATCTGGATGCAAGCACCCAGAATATTTACAAGTAACTGTTGATTGATTTCTCATATTGAATTTTTCTCCAATTTTATGTAAAAATCATTATATTTCTCAAACCACTTCCATTGATCTTTATATTTATCCCATTTACTATTTCCATATGCTGATATGCCTATCTGAGTCTGTCCATATACATGACAAGACGGAATAATTATTGTCTTGTGAATTTCATCATCATTATTTAGACAATACAAAATATAAATATCGAATGTTGGTTCTTTCTTCTCTAAATTAAACCAATAATATTTGTAGCCATAATTATTTTCTATAATTATTGAACCTTTTATGTCTACTTTGATGTATCTGTTTGTGGTAACATCATATGGATAACCAACCTTATTTTTATAGCTATTTAGACCTGTATGCTGATATATATCATCTATTGCATATCTTTCAAAATAGTCACCAAACTCACTTTCACAATCTTTAACTTCATATCCTAATCTGAAAGCCCAATATTTTGTACCACCGCTTTTTGATATCTTATTTGTCAATGACTTATTTCCATAAAACTGTTCAATCTCGCTATGAGTTGGAAATCTATCCAACTCAAGCGATTGAACTACTCTATCAATTTCAGACACCACCATTTCATCAGTCTAATATGTACCATGTGAATGTCCTATTTTTATCACCTCTTATGAAAATGGTAACTCTTCATCTATACCATCAGGAATATTCATAAATCCATCAGCAGAAGGCGTATTGTTGTTTGCTGATACGTTTGAAGGTGCAGACGCTCCACCACCATTCTTACTCTCAACAAATTCAGCCTCTTCTACAACAACATCAGTCGTATAAACCTTTACACCATCCTTGTTGGTATAATTACCCGTCTGGATACGACCTGAAATACCGATAGCCATACCCTTCTTAAAATACTTCTCAATAAACTCAGCAGACTTGCCAAATGCTACACAATTGATAAAATCTGCATCATAATTACCTTCATTGTTCTTAAAACGTCTGTTTACAGCAACGGAGAAACGCGCAATCGCGCTTGCATTTTCTCCCTGCGTGTATCTAACCTCTGGATCACGAGTTAATCTTCCTACAAGTTCTACTTTATTCATTATTTTTTATCCTCCTATGCATCCATTTCTACTGGATTTACTTTCTTATTCCATTCTGATTCTTGTGTATTTTCAATTGCTTTAATAGCATTCAGACAATCTTTTGCCTTACCAACTTCTTTAATTGCGTTTGGATTACCATTTTTAACGAAATTCTTCAATGTACTCATCAAAAGTTCATTTTTTGTACCACCAAGCTTAGCACATAAAGAAATAATTTCTTTCTGAACGCTCTTTAACTCATCAACATTATCAACTGATTCCATATCTCCGATTGTAGGCATCTCTTTCTTAGTTGCTGGAATATCTCCTTCATTTGCCCAATCATACAATTTCTCTCCATCCTTTTCGGTAATAACATCATATCTCCCATCAAATAAATGTGTATTATCCTTATCTGCGGACGCAATATGTGTATCCTGAGAAATCATTAAAGACACTGTATATTCATAAGAAATGTCCTTGTCCTGCTGCTGACCCATGCCAACTTTCTTTGGAACCTGTTTGCCATTTTTGTCTTCAAGCACCCAATCATCTTTACCTCTTGCCGTTGCAATTACATGAATTGGACTATTTAAAACCATGTCCATAAACTGACGATGTTTTGGCTTTAATTTCCCCCAATTTGTAAAGCTATTACCTGGCATCTTATCATGCGTGTCATTCAGCCATTTCCACTCGTGGGACAATGAATCTATAATAAGGACTTTATATCCAGCATCTACGGCAGTTTTAATTGCCTCCATATATTTGTCTGTTGAAAATGGGTCTTCCAACTGCAACAAATCATAGTCAAATTCATTACTATAATATTTATCACGAGATCCTTCTGTTCCTATGTATGCAATACCACCACCACATTTTTTAACAATACCCTTAGCTAGTCGCAATGCGCTGTAGCTCTTTCCTGAGCCACTTGCTCCTGATAGTAGTACCTTTAACCATACCTGTTCTCTTTTTGCTTTCTGAAAACCAATTGCCATTAAATAAATGTCCTCCTGTAAATAAAATTCTATAAATATTTTCACATCATATATAACATCAACAGCCTTTTCAGACTGGAACATAGAAATTAAATCTATATAAAATCTATGCTAATCAGTGGTTTATGACTAAATTTTGCGTAATTTAACCAAGGGTATGCTGTTCACCACCCAAAACGGATATAACTGTTCAGTTGTAATTAT
>CAJUHQ010000184.1 GCA_910586095.1 uncultured Lachnospiraceae bacterium
TTCTCCTGATGCCATATCTGAATTGTTTTCAGATCCCATAGCGGAACTACTCTCTTGTGTTTCAGACATGTCCGCACCTGTGATTGGGTCCCTATTTTCATTTTTGTTACTACCACATGCTGACAGTGAAAGTGCACAAGAAATGCATACTACTGCAAGTCCTGTTCTGTGCATTAACAGATTGTTTCTTTTCATAATATTCCCTCCATTTTTGAAAGGAACTGCGAATTTGCGTCTGGGCACAAATTTGTAGTATGAACAAAGTTCATTAAAATACATAGATTGATCTATAAAAAATCTTTGATTATTTAATCTAAAAACTTCGCCTATACTACTACTTTTGTTGACTATCCATATCATTTTATTTGTGCATTATACAGACACTCAAATCCAATGTGAAAGTTCTTTGCAAAACAGTTTTTACCATAAGCATTAGAACTTCTTCTCACACTATTCCTTCCATGATTTTGCTAAAAAGTTTCTACGCTTTTCTTAGCATTTCTCACTTTCGGTAAAATATTCATTAGAAAAATCGCTAAATTCACTGATTGTTGTTTTGTGGCTCTAACATTTTTTAATACAAAAACTTATTGAATATGAAATTGGTTAATCAGACGATTCAATGTCTCCGCCTGATGAGACAATTCGCTAGAAATAGTTGCGCTCTCTTCGGCTGCATCTGAGTTTGCCTGTATCACCCTAGAAACTTCTTTGATTCGATTTTCTACTGAGACAATCATGTCTGACTGTTGCACACTGGCAAGTGCAATTTCATCCATCAATACTTTAATTGATTGAATACATTCATTAATAACTTGCATCGCAGAGATTGCAAGTTTGGTGGATTCTGTTCCTGTTGCCACATCTTGGAGAGAACGTCCAATTAATGTACTTGTGTCTTGTACTGCCTCAGCAGATTTGCCCGCAAGGCTTCTAACCTCATCCGCTACTACTGCAAACCCCTTTCCGGCTGCACCTGCGCGCGCTGCTTCAATAGCAGCATTCAAAGCAAGAATATTAGTCTGGAAAGCAATATCTTCAATTGTTTGTATAATACTTCCAATTTGTGTTGAGGATTGGTCAATATTTTTTGTGGCAACCATCAACTGTTCCATCTTTGCATCTGCTTCTGATGTATAACCAGTTGCTCTATCAACCAGATCGCTGGCATTGCTACACCGGCGTGTACTATTTTGAATCTGTTCTGTAATATCTGTGATATTGGCCACAAGTCCATTGATAGAAACCTTTTGCTGCATTGTTCCCTGAGACAGTGCCGCAGCTCCTTCAGACACTTGATTAGCACCACTATTTACTTGATTAGCAATGTGTGCTATATCACGCATAACGTTTACAAGGTGCTCGCGGATACTTTTGAGGCTTGTAACTAAAATTCTAAAATCTCCAATATAGTAATCCTCATTCTTTTGAACATCCACTGCAATGTTTCCATCTGCCATCTCACCTAAGATTCGTCCAATATCGTCAATTGTCTTGCGCAGACACTCACAGACATGATGAATTGTCTGCGCAATCATACCGATCTCATCCTTTCTACCATAAAAAGTCTCTAGTTCCCGATCGGCAGAAAGTTCTAATTTACCAAGATGACTAATAGCACTTTCCATAACCATAAGCTCTTTGCCTTCTCGGCGCAAAACAAGCACAGTCGCACTGATAACAATCGTTGCTACAGTCGCACACAAAATTCCCACTGTAACGCGGACAGTTCCCACTTCTTTGTATACTTCTGCCACATCATCACGAACCATAAAAACCCAGTTGCGATCCTTTAAATATTTATAGACCACCAACTGATCGACATTGGTATTATCCCGATAAAAATATGTGCCTGCCTGCGTGCTTCCATCTTCTTTGACCCGCTGGATAATTTCTTGATATCCTGTGTCTGTCGTTTGAGTATTTAGTAGTTCTTCCTCCCGATGATATAAATAAGTGCCTGTTTCCACATTCAAAAATACATATTCGCTGTGAGGAAGTCCTTCAATATTTAAATCTAACAATACATCCATTAATCGGCTGGCATACACGCCTGCCCCTACATATCCAATGCATTTCTCACCATTAAAAATTGGATAATACATAGAAAGAATCATACTTCCAGTTCCTGGTGACTTCATAATCCCTAAATTAGTCAACTGCGTTGTTGCTAAAATTGTATTGTGAAATTCCTCCAATGATTCACCTGTTCGGGTAGTCATACCAATAGCTCCCTGAGAAGTATGTGTCAAGATATATGTATCAGGGGTAGCAATATATAGCCCCTCAAAAATTCCTTTAATTGCAGCAAAATCTTCTGTGTATTGTTGTCCCCTTTTGAGCAATGTAGAATCCTCTGGATTCTCAAGAAGATCATAAACTTCACTGCTTAGTGCAAAAGCTGTCATATATTCCTCTGCAGACGTTACATAATCATTTATAATTGAAGCCCTAGATTCCACAGCATCAATCATTTGATTGGTAATATTACGCTCCACAATAGAGGCAACCCCTGCAGAAACAATTATCCATAGCAACATCATACCCGCAAAAGTAATTGCTGTGGTAATTATACTAATACGTGTAGCAAGCTTTCGGTTTACTAAAAATTTCATAAGTTTTCCCCCATAACAAAAAATAAAGTATGGTTATTCCCGTATTGTATGATAGCACAAAGCACAATACCTTGCAAGACCAAACTCCCTCCTATCTACACACTCAAATCGTTAGCGTGAAATATAAAATTTCACGCTAACTCCCATCTGCCTGCTTTAGCAGGCGTACAAATCAGGATGGGTGAAATTTTAATTTCACACTAATCCCTCAACTAATTTTTGTGAACCTTTTACATAAATTGAATAGGAGGACTTTTCCTATTCGTCGCGCCCCGCATAGCGACGTACAGGGTTGTACATAAAAAAATCACTTAAAAGCATTGATTTTTTCAAACTTTTAAGTGACCCTTATGCATGAGACATCGGGGACTCGAACCCCGGACAACTTGATTAAAAGTCAAATAGTTAATTGATTAAAAAGCTTTATTTTACAAGGTTTTTGGGAATGTTTGCTATAATTTTGCTATAGTGCCAATGATAAAAGGACTGTAAATCACAGTCCTTTTTCTTTGTTTTCTCCCACCTCCTCTACTTCTCTTTTAATCCGTTTGACAATCGGCATCAGGAACGGAGGAAGATCAATCCCGATATCAACAAGATTTTCCAATATGGATATAATCTCGTTGACGACTATCCACACCGCGACCAATGTCGCTACGATAAACGGTATCTGGAAATTAAGCCCCATTGTTTCCGCTGCATATCGAATAAGCACGTCCACCATAGCACCTACAACCACAAGTAGCCACATACACACCTTTTTAATAATGCCGCGCATACCCTTATAGCTGTTGATCTGCTCCTGCCTGTATTTTGATGCTATAAGTCCTGTTATGTAGTCAATAATATTGCAGCCGACCATCAGGAATACGGGGATTGCAAGAATCCCCAGAAAATCCATGACTGCCGATAGCGCAATCGTTACCCATGCCTGCCCTTTGTCCACATGCTTTACTCTCGTCATATTTTTTATCCCCCTTAACATATCTTTTTCCACACTGCCCGTGTGACTTTTCCCACAACGCCATCTACAGCAAGCCCCAGTCGGCGCTGCGCCTCCCGGATTGCAACGTCAGATTTCTTGCCAATCATGCCGTCAATCTCTTCTTTCTGTATCAAACCAAACCGCCACAAGTACCACTGAACCCACATAGCATCGTTGCCAGTTTTTCCGATTTTTACGTTGACTGTTGGCTCCGTAAATGGATTGCTTTGTACAGTGATCTCGTATTTATTGTTTTGCATAGGCTTATCCCTGTACCAAACGTTTAAGTCCACATATCCGCTCGCACCCGGAATAACACCTTTGCTTGTGTACTGCCAACCTACAATGTCTATGCCTGTCGGCAGATACTTAGTATCTGGTGTCGGCGTTGTTGGCGCAAACTCCATAGATAACGGATACCGTGCCCACCAGATGGGCATATCTGTAATCTCATGGATATAGGGCTTGAGACATGGATTATAATATGACGCACCTGTATAAATCAAAAAATTCATGTTTGCCGCTTGCGCTATATCGCGATAAATATTGATTATTGGTATAATCTTGCTCCCCAGCCCCATCATGGACTTATCCTCTAAATCCAGTGCCATAGTATCTATACCCTTTGGCGTACCTATCTTTATAAACGCATCAGCCGCCCTTTTAGCTTTGTCCACAGTATTGGCATAAGAATATGTATACCCTGCGATTATTGGCAATCCCACGCTACTACAGCCCGCCACATGGTCATAAAATCTACCATCAGGCTTATTGCTTGCGTTAATTACTTTTAAAATTACAGCTTCTACGCCTGCACTTTTTGCAAACTTATAATTTATAATGTTCCATTTTGCCCAATCGGACACTTTTTTTGTTTTCATATTTTTCCTTCTTTCTAATAATCAGATAAATAGCAATATAAAAAACGATATAATTGTTACTTTGAGGGTTTATCATTATGAGCAACCATCTGGTAATAGTGTTTTTAGTAT
>CAJUHQ010000185.1 GCA_910586095.1 uncultured Lachnospiraceae bacterium
ATAGAGAATGGAGGCATGAGTATATGACGTTGTTAATGAGAGACCAGGAGAATGTAGAAAAGGGAAGAGAACAGGGTGAAGAACTGATGCTTGCTTTGATACAAAAATTGGTGGCAGATAAACGGTTTACTGAAATAGAAAGAATGAAAGATGATAAAGATTATCGTCTGATATTATACAAAGAATATCATATTATTTGAGAGCAGAAACAAGGTAAGGCAGAGCATTTTCGTATTTTGATTTATATGGGAAAGGACGGCATATTTATACGTTTGAAAATATCTGTAAAGAAGATAATAGTATTTCTATGGGAGATGAGGCGGTAAAGATAGTTCTCAATGCAAAGGGGACCTTGGATGATGTCAGCAGGGAATGAAGGGCGTTTCTTGATTAGGTGTCAGGGAAGAAACCAAAAGATTCTTATGTTGAGAAACTGGAAGAAGCTGTGAAAGAAGCCAAGAGAAACAGAGAATGGAGGCGGAAGTGACTTATAAATATGCATTGTAAATAACAGATAAAGATTTTATGATGAAATAAATAAAATGGGATTTATGGGTGACGTATGAAAGATGTATTATGCAATGATATTGAGTGGCTGTTTTCAGATGAAGCATTTGTAATCTATTAGGGAGAAAAGAAAATAGATAACATATCATTGATCTTTAGATTGGAGAAAGATGAAAATACAATTAAGTGACAATTTAATTAAGCATTACTTGCAAAATGTTTATTTTATAAACGGGCATAGCTACGCAGGGAAATCGACAATGGTCAAAATGTTGTCTGAACGATATGATATGATTCAATGCGGTGAAAATTACCATGATGTATTTCCACGAAATAAACTGTCGCGGTGGAATCAGCCTGGGTTGTGCTATTTTGATACTATGAGCGGATGGAATGAATGGCTTAATATGACTCCAGAAGAGCACTGGAATTGGACGAATCAGGTTTCTATGGAATGTGTGGAAATAGAGATTTTGGAGCTTTTTAAGCTGGCAGCATCTGGGAAAAAAATCATTGTGGATACAAATATTCCACCAAATATACTGCGGGAGATTTCAGCATATAATCGCGTTGCCATCATGCTTTGCAATCCACCAGATATTTGTGCCACTCGATTCTTTGACCGAGAAGATCCAGACAAAAAATTTATGATGGAGCAAATTCAGCTCTGTCCAGATCCAGAAGCTACACTGCGAAACTTTAATTCTTGGGCATTGTATCATCCTCCGTTGGAGATAGACTGGGCGCATACAGGCTTTTTTACTTATATACGTTCAGATTTTGAAAATGATACACGAGAAGAAATGCTGTTGGCTTTGGCAAAACATTTCGAGTTGGAAAAAGAAAAATAATCGGCAAATTTTATCATAATTACCCCTTAAAAATGATTTTAACCTTGTGTCTTCATATACTGTTGTAAGTATTGAAAACATAAACTAAACGATTTAAAACAAATGCAACAAAAAGCGTTTTTGAATTATATTTGTCAGAATGAGATTTGACTTTATATATGTTTGCATATAGTTTTTTGTTGGATGAATTTGCCCAAAACTGTATGAATGAACTGAAAAGGAATCAGAGGTTCTAGAGTATAGTTGAAAAATATAGGATAGGACTAAGAAAATGGGTGTTGATTATCTAAAGATGAGAATAGATTGAGAGGATGGAAAGATTATGAAATATTATAAAAAAGCAAAAGAAATTATGGATATGGATGCAACAGAGTTTGTTGGTAGTGTTTCAGCGAATGAAATAGAAGATGCAATGAAGGCATTATCAGTTAGTTTTCCTGAAAGTTATAAGGCTTTTTTAGCTGATTTTGGCGGTGGAGATGCTGGAGGAGAAATAATCTTTGGTATAACAAATGACGAAGAAGGAGATATTGTTATAATCACACAAGCAGAACGCAGTCAAGGATTGCCTGAAAATCTAGTAATTATAGGCTTTTGGAATGATACGCTCATTTGTTTGGATACAGATAAAATGAACAATGGGGAATGTCCTGTCGTAGAAGTAAATGATGATTATGAAACGGAAGTGATTGCAGATACTTTTGGAAAATTTTTATATGAGTATCTTGATCTAGAATAAATATTGATACATGCTTTCGCCAATTTTTTATTGCAAGTCATCACAGTAACTGATTCTGGTATGGAGATTGCTAACAGTGCGAACGTTGTTCACTGTAGCAATTTGTGATTAAAAGCATAAAGGTGCGGGTTATTGGAAGCATGAAAGAATTAGTACGAGAAATTTGCAAGGAGAATTATGATACATACAATTAACTATAAAGACAGAAATAATACGATATTTTGTTATTTGCCAGAAGATTCTGTACCAGATAAAAACGCGGTGGCAGAATTGCATCAGATGACAGCATTAGAAGATACATTGGAAAGGCTTCTAGCAATTCCAAATTTTTTTCAAAAAAATGTTCCACAGATTGAAAAAATTATCTTGACACCTGACTTTCATAAAGGTGCAGGGATTCCAATTGGAACTGTGATGATGACAAAAGGCTTTGCAGTGCCACAGGCAATGGGAAATGATATTAATTGTGGGATGAGGTTTTATACTACAGATCTAGCAGAAGAACAAATCCAAGAAAAACTTTCTGAACTGACAAGAAAAATTCGTCACATCTTTTTTGAAGGAGGCAGACAGATCCCAATGACAGGAAGGCAGAGACAGGCAATGTTTCGCTATGGCCTTGAGGGAATATTGGAAACCAATAATGATGCTAAAAAGAGCGGATTGTGGCGATATTATCAACCAGAGATTCAAGAGAGATGGTTGCATCGCACTATGTTTCGGGGAAGCATGAAGGCCGATTATACAGAAGGATTGGAGGATTTTATCGGCAATTATGAACAACTGACTTATGATGACCAGATTGGAACCATTGGCGGTGGCAATCACTTTTTGGAAGTACAGAGAGTGGCTGAGATTTATGATGGGCAAACTGCGGCGGCTTGGAATATAAAAAAAGGAGCTGTAGTAGTAATGCTTCATGCAGGTTCTTTAATGATTGGTCATCATAGTGGTATGTTAAACCGTAAGATTTGTCAAGAAATTTATCCAATAGGTCTAACACATCCTGAAAATAAAATTTATCCAATACCAGAGGATAGTACGACTTTAGATGCATGGAAACGTTTTTGGTCAGCTTCTGGAAATGCTGCTAATTTTGGCTTTGCCAATCGACTGTTTCTTGGTTTTATGATTCAGGATGTCTTTACCAATATATTGGGTGAATTTGATATGCAATTGTTGTATGATGCCCCACACAATTATATTTGGAAAAAGAAGAGTGAAGGCAAAGAGTATTATATTCATCGAAAGGGTGCTTGCTGTGCTGGTGGCTGTGTAGAAATGGAAGATACAGAGTTTGCGTGGTATGGGGAACCAGTGATGATTCCTGGTTCTATGGGGAGTTCTAGTTATTTACTTCGCGGATTGGGAAATTCAGATTCTCTTTGGAGTGCCAGTCATGGCGCTGGACGGAAAAAATCTCGCGGAGATGCAATAAAAGGAAATGATGAAGCGTTTCGTCAATTTATGGAAAAGTTTCATATTATTACGCCTATAGATCCAAATCGAACAGATATAAAAGGCAGAATGGATATTCTAAAAAAATGGGAAGAGTCCATTCGTGCAGAGGCGCCTTATGCTTATAAAGATATCGACGAGATAATTGCAGTACACACAACACATAATATAGCAGCTTTGGTGGCTAGACTAGAGCCAATTTTTACAGTGAAGGCATAAAGTTGTACTCATAAAAGATTAAAAGGTATATAAAATTTAGAAATGTTAGATAAAGGGGCATAAAAGGACAATATCATTACGCTTTTTCTGAAGAGCATTATCAAAATGCTGACAGAATATTGAGAAAATATAATACAAGAATTCATCCTAGAGATTATGAGATTTCCTCGACAGTGATTTTTACAGAAATAGTAAATGGTATGAATATAGCAATAAAAGATCTAAAACAGGTTAAAGAAAGCTTTTATACCTATTTTAGACAAGACTGTCTGCTGTTTTCTGATGTTGAACAAACAGTAAAAACACTTTTTGAGAAGGGTATACAATTTCCGTTTACATCAAATGATACGAGATATAGGAAATCATGTGCGAAGGGATTGGAGATCCTAAGTGAAAAATTATGGTCAGGACAATCCATATTTTGACAGAATTGTTAGAATTATTTCATATTCATACAAATGATATGTAATACAGTATCATAAATGAGAGGGGCAAAGTATTTTATTACCATTTGCTTATGATTTGTAAAATAGCAGAGCATCTTTAAACATGAATGGGTGTATGTATCAAGGAATTTAGAAAAATATCAGGAGTAGAAAGTAACAAATACAGTAAAAATGAACAGAAATTTTTTTGTCAAATTAAATAGAAGATTAAGAAAAATAATAGTCTATTGTGTAGTCATCATGATTGTTATTTATTTGTGTACGTGTTTTTCTATGCGTCTTTCTGTGCGTGACACTTCCTTTGCTAAAGAGGAATGTATGCTATATTATATTGTGAATGTAGATGGTATGAAAGGATTAGGAC
>CAJUHQ010000186.1 GCA_910586095.1 uncultured Lachnospiraceae bacterium
TCTAACCGTCCACAGGCGCATTTTGCGCCCCTTTTCCTGCCCGTTTCCCGCCGCACTGAAAAGTTTTGCGTCAATAACTCAAAAAAGCACTTGACAAAACGCTTCATGGTGAGGGGGATGTGATTGAAAAGGATATATATATTTGGTGTCGGAAAAGGAAAGGAAATAGTAAGAGAAAATTCACATATTCCTGAAAAAACTTCGTCCTGGAGATACTGTATATATTCATCCAGAAGCAGAGTATCATCCATCAACGACGCTACAAAAAATTATTGATGCAGGGATGGTGCCAGGAATTGCCATTAATCCAGATACTAGTGTAGAAACAGTGCATGAAATGTTGTGTATTGTGGATAAGGTTCTAGTTATGACAGTGAATCCAAAGCGTATTGGGATGGCGCTTGCAGTGCTGATAAAATTTTGAAATTTGCACCCAAGGGGATTGATGGATTTGTACTTGGAACTACGCTTTTGTTTGGGAAAAATATTCCTTATGGGGAGACTCTTAAAGAGATTCGCAAATATGCCAATGCCTGCCAATAGAAATGGGGGAGTTATATGAATATTGCAATTATACTTGCAGGTGGAGTGGGAACAAGGCTTGAAAGTTCCATGCCCAAACAATATATAGAAGTGAAAGGTAAACCAATTATTTGCTATTGTTTGGATGTTTTTGAACAGTGTGATAAGATTGATTCGATTCAAATCGTGGCTGATCAGAAATGGCATGATCTGATATTACATTGGAGAGGGTCCAAGTTTAGGGGGTTTTCAAAACCTGGTCGAAATAGGCAACTTTCTATTTATCATGCTTTGAGGGATATACGACATGATGTGAAAGCACAGGATATTGTGATTATACATGATGCGGCGCGGCCATTGGTGACAGAAAAACTTTTAACCACTTGTATTACTGCCTGTGCACAACATGAAGGAGCAGTACCAGCACTTTCTATGAAAGATACCATATATTTTGGAGAAAGCAACAAGATCGAATCACTTTTGTCACGGGAAAAAATTTATGCAGGGCAGGCACCAGAGGCTTTTATATTTGACAAATATATGGAAGCAAATGAGAGACTTTTGCCAGATCAAATAGAGAGCATTAGTGGGTCGGCAGAACCAGCAGTACTTGCTGGTATGGATGTTGCATTGGTTACAGGAGATGAAAGAAACTTTAAGATTACGACAAGAGAGGATTTGGAGAGATTTTGCATGATGATGGAGGAATAGACTGAAAAATCAGCTTGGTAGCTGATTTTTCAATCTTTTTATGCCTTGCTCCGTGCAGCAAAATTATGCCACTAGCACGGAGCGAGTAGGGGAAGATATATTTTTTCAACTCAATTGCTCAAGTTTGTGTCTGCGCTGTAACCGCAAATTTGAGAAGAGTACAAAGCAGCGTAGAAATGAGGAAAATAATGGATGCATATGTGTTGCATGGGATCAATCATTTTGGTATAGAGTCTATAAAAAATCCAACGCCTGGTTTTGGGGAGGTAGTGATACAAGTAAAAGCAGCAGGAATATGTGGCTCAGATATTCCGCGTATATACAAAACAGGAACATATGCTTATCCGCTGGTGCCTGGTCATGAATTTTCAGGAGTGATTATTGAGGTTGGCGAAGGAGTGGATTTATCATGGATGGGAAAACGTGTGGGAGTCAGTCCATTAATACCATGTAAAAAGTGCATTTTGTGCCAGAAAAAGCAGTATGAACTGTGTCAGCAATATGGGTATGTAGGATCACGTGCAGATGGGGCATTTGCCCAATATGTGAAAGTTCCTGAATGGAATCTGATGACATTACCACAATCTGTTTCTTTTGAACAAGGAGCAATGTTAGAACCTATGGCGGTGGCAGTACATGCGATGCGAAGATGTACACTCAAAAAAGACGAAAAAGTTGCCATTTGCGGATTGGGCACAATAGGTCTACTCTTGGCGATGTTTTTGCATGAGTATGGGATTGAGAATATAACAGTGATTGGAAATAAAAATATTCAAAAAGAAAAAATTCTGGACCTAGGACTTTCAGAAGATTGTTGGAGGGATGCGCGTTTAGGCGATATGGATGAAGCTCATTTATCATATGAGGCGGATGTCTTTTTTGACTGTGTTGGAAGCAATGAGGTTTTATTACAAGCTATTCATCATACAACTGCGGGGGGAAGAATAGTAGTAGTAGGCAATCCTGCTTCAGATATGATGGTGGACAGGACGACTTATTGGAAAATACTAAGGAAACAGCTTACCGTAGTAGGCACATGGAATTCTTCTTACACTAGAGAGTTGACGGATGATTGGTATTATGTGATGGAGCGACTTGCACTGGGAATAATTTCCCCACAGAAGATCATTTCACATAGAATGAATTTTGAAAGCCTGATACAAGGGGTTGAGCTTATGAGAGATAAGACACAAGAGTATATAAAAGTTATGGGAATATTTTCGTAAAGTTTCACTGTCATGCTTTACATTTGGAATGATAGTGTGAGAAGAGTTTCTAACTGCCTGTGGCAGTTTCTGCTCACAGCAAAGGCTGTTTCGCAGAGAACTTGCCCACAAATGATTGTATCCTATACAATCATTTGAAAACTTACTACAGATATAAAACCAGAACGATACTAATCTCATTTTAATCCCCCATGCCACCTTTATCGGCTCAAATAGAAATGAAAAAAGTCTGCTATGCAGACTTAATAGTTCTTAGGCAGTGTATTTTGCTGCATTAGAACTATTTTTCGCACTATCCTCATTTGATGAAGTTATGGCAAAATAAAGATATTTAATCAAATGTAGTTAGAATATTAGTTTTAATCAGCAAGTTCTTTTGCGAATAGTAAGATTTGGTAAAATGGCACACTTTGTTTGGAGCAAGAAATGGTTACAGTTGCATAAGTGTTATGTGTATATTATAATGCTACTAGGTTGTGGTTAGGATGTCGGTAAAAAAGGGAGGAAATAGAATGGAACAAGAAAAGATCATTGTCCTTGATTTTGGTGGTCAATATAACCAACTTGTAGCAAGACGCGTTCGCGAATGTAATGTGTATTGTGAGATTTATTCCTACAAAACAGATATTGAACAGATTAAGGCTATGAATCCACGCGGGATTATTCTGACAGGAGGACCCAATAGCTGTTATGAAGCAAATTCTCCAACATATTCCAAGGAGCTTTTTGCGATGGGAGTTCCTGTTTTGGGGCTTTGTTACGGTGCCCAGCTTATGATGCATTTGCTTGGTGGCAAAGTGGAGAGAGCGGCTGTACGAGAGTATGGGAAAACAGAGGTTTGTGTGGATACGACATCGCCACTATTTCATGACGTTACATCTAAAACCGTTTGTTGGATGAGTCATTTTGACTATATAGCAAAAGTTGCACATGATTTTAAGATTGTTGCATACACAGCAGATTGTCCAGTGGCAGCAGCACAAAATGTTAGCAAAGGGCTTTATGCGATTCAGTTTCATCCAGAAGTGCTTCACACAAAGGAAGGTACAAAAATACTTTACAATTTTGTACGTGGTGTGTGCGGATGTTCTGGAATGTGGCGAATGGATTCTTTTGTGGAGAATTCTATACAGGAAATCAGAAAAAAAGTTGGAAAAGGAAAAGTGCTATGTGCTCTTTCAGGAGGGGTAGATTCCTCTGTAGCAGCAGTATTGCTCGCAAAAGCGATTGGAAATCAATTGACTTGTGTGTTTGTGGATCATGGATTGCTTCGCAAAAATGAAGGTGATGAAGTTGAGGAAGTATTTGGAAAAACGGGGATTTATGACCTCAACTTTATTCGTGTCAACGCACAAAAACGATATTATAAAAGGCTTGCAGGGATTACAGAACCTGAGGAAAAGAGAAAAATAATAGGAGAGGAATTTATCAGAATCTTTGAGGAAGAGTCAAAGAAAATCGGAGCAGTAGATTTTTTGGTACAGGGAACCATATATCCCGATGTTGTGGAGAGCGGTTTGGGCGGAGAGTCTGCGGTGATTAAATCGCATCACAATGTCGGAGGGCTTCCAGATTGTGTGGATTTTAAGGACATTATAGAGCCATTACGAAACTTATTTAAGGATGAGGTTCGAAAGGCAGGAGTGGAACTTGGAATACCTGAAAAGTTGGTATTTCGCCAGCCATTCCCCGGGCCTGGTTTAGGGATTCGAATCGTGGGTGAGATTACTGAAGAAAAGGTACGTATAGTACAGGACGCCGATGCAATTTATCGCGAGGAAATCGCTAAGGCAAATCTTGATAAAAGTGTAGGGCAGTACTTTGCTGCTCTCACAAATATGAGAAGTGTTGGGGTAATGGGAGATGAGAGAACCTATGACTATGCAGTGGTACTTCGTGCAGTAAACACTATTGATTTTATGACAGCAGAAGCAGCGGAGATCCCATTTGGAGTATTGCAGACAGTTATGGGGCGGATTATTAATGAGGTGCGCGGAGTGAATAGAGTATTTTATGATTTGACCAGCAAACCGCCTGGGACGATTGAATTTGAATAGTAAACAGAGAGCCGGGAAGCCGCATAAACAGCGGACTTTCCGGCTTTTG
>CAJUHQ010000187.1 GCA_910586095.1 uncultured Lachnospiraceae bacterium
CCCCTGATAGGCGCCGCGTCGTTTCATTTCCTGGTGAAGTGTATTGAGTACACGTTTCTTGTCACAACTCCAAAGAGGAGCTATCAACAGATTTTTGGGTCCATCGCCTGTGACGCGATGAATAACCATTTCAGGAGGAAGCAATTCGATACAAGAGATTACTATATCAATATACTCCATAAATTCAAGAATTTCAAAGGTTTTATTGTGATATAATTCGACTAAATCCGTGTTTTTTAGCACATGAAGAAGCTGAAGTTTGATGCCATCAACTTGCATGAAGGCAAGATAACGGCAAGTTTCTAGCATAGCAGACTTGTCCTCATAGGGAAGTCCAAGGATCACATGTGTTATCACAGGAATGGAGTGAGCGCGCAAATTGTTTAAGGCAGTCTCAAAGACAGAGAGCGGATAACCACGTCGGATCAGGGTAGCAGTGCGCTCATGGATGGATTGCAAGCCAAGTTCTACCCAGATAAATTTGTCAGGATAGTCTGTTCGTAAGTCATCAAATAGAGTTAAGACATCTTCTTGAAGACAATCTGGCCTGGTGGCAATGGAGATTCCTACAACAAAAGGATCTGACAATGCTTCGCGATAGAGGGATTCAAGAACGTTTCTGGGCGCATAGGTATTGGTATATGCCTGAAAATAGGCGATTATCTTATTTCCAACATTTTTGTTGTGAAAATAGGTTTTTCCCTGACAAAGCTGCTCAGATATAGAAGCGGTCTTAGCAGCAAAATCTCCACTACCGCGTTCACTGCAAAAAATACAGCCCCGAACACCGCATGTCCCATCACGGTTTGGACAGGACATGCCAGCATCTAGGGCGATTTTGTATACTTTTTCGCCATATGTTTTTTTAAGCTCATAGTCAAGAGAGTGATAGGGTTTATCATTCCAGTACATATACACCCCTAATGAACAATATGAGATTTTACAGCCTCTGCGACAAGTCTAGCAACCTCAGGGTTGAATGCTTCTGGCATAATATTGTCCTCATGTAACTCGTTCTCAGGAACTAATCCAGCTATCGCAATGGCAGCGGCAAGTTTCATTTCCTCTGTAATTTGTTTTGCACGTCCCTCTAAGGCGCCTTTAAAGATACCTGGAAAAGCAACGACATTGTTGATCTGGTTAGGGAAGTCACTGCGTCCTGTGCCGACAATGCGCGCGCCTGCTGCTTTAGCTAGATCGGGCATGATCTCAGGTACAGGGTTTGCCATAGCAAACAGAATGGAATCGTGTGCCATAGATTGAACCATTTCAGGTGTCACAATATTGGGAGCAGATACACCCACAAAAATGTCGGCGCCCTTTAGCGCATCGGAAAGCGAACCAGTTTCCTGATTAGGATTGGTGATTTTGACCATTTTTTCTTGCATCCAGTTAAGCCCTGGTGTCTGAGAAGAGACAATACCCACTTTGTCGCACAAGATGACATTGTGAAATCCATAAGTCAGCAACAACTTAGTGATGGCAACGCCTGCACTTCCGGCACCATTTACAATCACCTTGCAAGATTCTTTTGATTTGCCAACTACCTTTAGCGCATTGATAATGCCCGCGAGCACAACGATAGCAGTGCCATGTTGATCGTCATGAAATACAGGGATATCGAGAGTAGCCTTTAGACGCTCCTCAATCTCAAAACAACGAGGCGCGCTGATATCTTCTAAATTAATGCCACCATAAGCAGGAGCTAGCCATGTGACAGCCTTGATAATCTCCTCAGTGTCCTGAGTGTCTAGACAGATGGGAACAGCGTTGACACCGCCAAATTCTTTGAAGAGAACTGCTTTTCCTTCCATAACAGGTAGAGCGGCATGAGGACCGATATTTCCAAGTCCAAGAACGGCACTTCCGTCAGATACAACAGCTACTGTGTTGGCTTTCATAGTGTATTGGTAAGCAGCCTCAACATCGTTGGCAATGACCTTGCAAGGCTCTGCCACGCCAGGCGTATAGGCTAAAGAAAGCGCTTCCCGCGACTTCACGGGAGTTTTAGAGACTGTCTCGATTTTTCCGTTCCATTCTTTGTGAAGCTGCAATGCTTTTTCTTGAATTGTCATGAGTGAATTCTCCTTTAATCTAGTTTGTGGTAATAGATGTAATTGTCGTATAATAGCAGCTATATACTAGTCGCCATTATCTATACTGTATAATAAATATTTCCAATTCGCAATAAATTCTTCTTTCTATTTTCAAAAAAATAGAGTATAATAAAAATGCAGTAAATTTCTTAAGCCTACATCTTTAAAGTTTGAGAACATGTATAGCATTTCACACGGTTTTTCCATACAATGATTTAGAAGTTGAATAATAAAAGTAAGAGCGGCAAGTGGATGACAGCCGCAGGCTGTTGTGGCAGAACACAAAACTGTGTTACTGCTTCCTGTTGCGTTCTTTTCATCGCCGGTTTCATGCGTCCTGAGTAGAACGTGCGCCCAAAGAGGCGAATATAAGTTCGCGTGATAGAGTTTTTATGGAAGGGAAAAGTTGGTAGATTATGAGGGAAAAGTACGAATCTCTGGCACTTTCTGAGCTAAGAGAGATAGCAAAAGCACGCGGGATGAAGCGCATAAGCAGTACAAAAAAAGCAGAATTAATTGAGATGATGTTAGAAGAGGATGAGAAGGACAAGGCAGCAGGAAGGGATGTGGAGCCTAAGCCAGTGCTGCGCGGAATGAAAGAATCCACTTATGTTGTGCCGCCGGCTAGCGCTTCCAATTCTTCCTATGATAAAGGAAACCGAAATGATCGCAGAGAGAAAATGCCGCGCGAAGTAAGGCAAAACAGAGAAAATGTAGTGCGGCAGGACACAGAGGGCATAGAGCGAAATGCGCGGGAAGCCAAACAAATTATGGATAATTCAGAGCGTTCTTTGCGTGAGATGAAACCAAGTACTGCAATGGTAGATCGATCTGTGAAAGAAACCAGACAAGCGATAGAAAGTAGTGCAGAGAAGCCTTTGCGCGATACTAGGATAAGTGGTGATGCAGAGACAAAATCAGTAGTGGACACTATGGATCGGCAGGCAGAGGAAAAGTTTCCTTCAGAGCTTGACAGCGGTATGACAGCGCGCGGTATCTTAGAGGTGATGCCAGATGGGTTTGGCTTTATCAGAAGTGAAAATTTTTTGCCAGGGGAAAGTGACGTGTATGTGGCACCGAGTCAGATACGCCGCTTTAATTTGCGAACAGGTGATATTATAGAAGGAAACACGCGCATTAAGACAATGAATGAAAAATTTAGTGCGTTGTTATATCTAAAAAAGATTAATGGATATCCGCCAGAAATAGCGAGTAGACGCCGTAATTTCGAGGATATGACCCCAATATTTCCCAATGAGCGTATTCGTTTAGAAACACCCAATGCTAGCGTGGCAATGCGTATTATGGATTTGATGAGTCCAGTAGGAAAGGGGCAGCGTGGCATGATTGTATCGCCACCAAAAGCAGGAAAGACCACTCTTTTAAAAGAAGTAGCAAAATCTATTCTCAAAAATGCGGCAAATATGCACATGATTATCTTGCTGATTGATGAGCGCCCTGAGGAGGTTACAGATATCAAGGAAGCGATAGAAGGCCCTAATGTGGAAGTGATTTACTCCACATTCGATGAACTTCCTGAACATCATAAAAGAGTAGCAGAAATGGTAATTGAGCGCGCAAAACGTCTTGTCGAACACCGAAAAGATGTGTGTATCCTGCTTGACAGTATTACGCGACTGACACGAGCCTACAATCTCACAGTGCCACCGAGTGGGCGAACGTTGTCAGGAGGCTTAGATCCGGCGGCATTACATATGCCTAAGCGATTTTTTGGTGCTGCCAGGAATATGCGAGAAGGTGGAAGCCTGACTATTCTTGCAACGGCCCTTGTAGAGACTGGATCAAAAATGGATGATGTGGTATATGAGGAATTTAAGGGAACAGGAAATATGGAGATGGTTCTTGACAGAAAGCTTTCGGAGAAAAGAGTATTTCCTGCAATTGATATCCCCAAATCAAGTACGCGCAGAGAAGATCTATTGTTAATGCCAGAAGAGCTAGAGGCAATTAACATTATTAGAAAGGCAGTCAATGGATTGAAGCCAGAGGAGGCAGTGGATAAGATCGTAGATATGTTTTCACGCACGAACAACAATGCAGAGTTTGTCAGTGCAGTAAAAAAATTAAAATTTATATAGCTAGAATGTACACAAGTGCTAAAGGTGCCTTATAGCCTTATAAAACAGGAAGGTTTCAGCAAAAAGTGCTTGCACATCTCAAGAACCTATGCTATACTAAAAAAGCTGTTTGTAGAAACGTAAAACGTATAAGTAATTCTATTAGGGACTGGGAAGAACTATATTGTTGTTTTAGACAGTTCCTTCATTACATGATTTTATCATAGAGAGGTGAGAGCGATGAAAGAAGGAATACATCCAAAGTATTATCAGGCAACAGTGACTTGTAACTGTGGAAACACATTTGTGACAGGTTCTACAAAACCTGAAATCCATGTGGAAATTTGTTCAAAATGCCATGCATTCTACACAGGACAGCAGAAG
>CAJUHQ010000188.1 GCA_910586095.1 uncultured Lachnospiraceae bacterium
GCTTGGAACTAATCGATTTAATACAGGATAATACTCTAACATATTTGTAATAATTGGCGATTTCCCAATATCCCCTTTTAACTGAACTTTCTTCTCTGTGTCTGTATTCATAACCTCCAAATCTATCAAATCATTTATGACCATTTCCACACGAAAATCTGTATATCTTGCCTGTTCTGCTAATGTATTCCCATAAGTCAAGGCAAACACAAAGAATCCCCAGCTAAGCAATGTACCTGCTACCTTTGACATATATGACGTTTTAATACTATTTACCATAAATAGAGTAAGTAAAATGCCAATCCCATACATAGCCCTTGGTGCAAAAATGGGATTCTCCAATAAAGGATAAGCACCAAATACCAAAATACCACTAATACCTACTACTATAGATGCTCCAAAAATCGCTTGCCACTTATAACAAACAGTATCTCTAATTACTCCCAATAAAAATCCAATCACAATGACTATGACTAAAAAAATCCATACCAATTTAAAATCATGATATACATTCGCATAATATTGATAAAAATTATGATAGCATCCATCAATCAAGTGCTCAATTGGCAATATATTTCCACTCACATAGCCTTCTGTAAAATTCATTACAAATACATAAAAAATAATCATTGCAGTTGTATACGCAAAAGCTGATACAGCTACAAAATGTATTCCCTTTCGAATAGGTTCTCCTCTGTTCCAATTCATAAAAAAGATAAAGAGTACCATCATCGGATAAATGCCTGATGCAGCCTGATAAGTCATACACATTGCCATGACAGACAAAACAGACAAAATACTATACATTTTCGTTTTCATTAATAAAAATGGACACACACTCGCCAAAACTGAAAGAGCCATATAAGGAGAATAGTGTGAAAAATAGTTCTAAGGCAGCAAAAGACACTGCCTAAGAACTATTAAGTCTGCATAGCAGACTTTTTTCACACAGGAAAAACGCAAAAGACTGCGTTTTTCATTTCTATTTGAGCCGCCAAAGGCGGCATGGGGGATTTATATGAAAAACACTCCATAAAATATGGCGACAATCCCATGGGCAGAATTGCTACAATCTCCCAGATAGAATGTCCTCTTTCATCAGAGAAAACGACTAAAATGCAACTTCCTGCCAGCGTCATTATAAAAGCCGCCAACAATTGTGGCAGTGGAGAAACATCTGTCAAATAATAATCCCCATGAAGAAAAGGTGATAATACATTATTTATATATCTACCAAAATCATCCCATCCTCTATATCCTTTTGCTATTCGCGCCAAATCATCAACATATCCAAAATTTGCTCGAAGCAGTGCACTCAAAGCAATCACATAGATAAAAAAGTAACAAACAATATACTTTTAAGCGAAATTTGTCTCTCTTTTCCATTAGTTATTTTCTTCCATATCATTGGAACCACTTTCTCCTTTTTTATGATAGTACAATATTTTTAATATACCTTATCTAAAGTTCCTTCGCCACTTACCTTATAAAGGCTATACGTATCTATTCTCGTTGGATCGCTAAACAGCCTTCCATAATATTCTTGGAAAGTATTATCGACAGCACGTATATATACATAATCATACCCACTTATTCTCTGTGCTAACTCATCAATATTCAAGTCATATATATCTTTCCATGTTTCTTGATTTACAGGAAAAATATATCTGTCTGTCCGTGCTGGAAGCAAATCATAGTTATAATACATATAACTTCCTCCAGTTTCTCCGCCACTTATATAATACACAGTATCTGTTTCACATACAAATCTTCTAAGCTTTTGAGAATCATCCCTAATTACATCACATTCCCCATATATATCCTCTTTTGACATGATCTCCTCTCTAAAACAATAGCACATATTAGAAAGAAACATTACTACTCCTGATAAAATTAAAGTATACTTTAATTTTCCATAACATATATTAAAATTAGGTTCTATTTCATTTCCAAGAACATAAATTACAAATAATACTGCACCAACCAAAAAACTTCCCAAATATCGTTCCTCTGATGCAATCATCAATGCTTCTCTTTCTGACATTGTAAATGTATATACCACATGCAAAAAAGCTACATATAATACAGCACTAAAAACAATCAAACAAATAGAATCTATATACTTACGCCCCTGTTTTCCGGTAAAACAAGCTGTTATATAAATAATTCCACACAAAATAATAACCCATCCAACAAAGGAAATTGGTAATTTCTGCGTGGTAAAATCCAATCCAAATAAAAGTTTTTTAAGATGAATACTGATAATTTCATATTTGTAAGATGCTGCTTTTCCTGTAAGAAAATCTATTATTGTATTATTATTTACTCCTGAAACTGTAGTAATACTATTTTGTGCTGCACTAACTGAAACAGATGTAATTAGTGATTGATGCATTTTAATATAAATTTGCCATAAAACAAACGAACATGCAAATGCCAATACACCTATCTTATTTAAAGTATTATTGAATAATACTTTATGATCCTTCAATAAATTTTTGTTACTAATCGCCATAGCCGATAACCATATAATCAAAAGCAAAATCACTCCTGCTTCTTTTATCAGCCCCAATGTAGTCAACGCCAAAAATAGTTCAAAACCTATGTGGTTTTCATTCTTCATTGCTCTATATACACAAACCAATGCAAATCCAAATACTACACCCAATATTTCATCAGAATAGGCACTATGCAATATACTAGGAAAAAAGAAAATTTCAGGAATTCCAATGCACAAAACAATCATCAATAGTACACTAGATCTCTCCTTCATTTTTTTATATGTGCAACACGTCCAAATAACACTTATGATTAAAAAACTTTTAGCGAAATACAAAATTCCTTCTGACCACTGTCCATATATCTTCATAATAATATATTGAAATAATGGATATAGTGGCGGATACCTGTAAAGTTGCAAATTACTATTTGCGTGAATTGGAAGCAAATCATATACATAAATATTCTCTGTTGCATATGCCCAATGCATAACTACGTCACTATCCATAACACGTTTTCCTTGACTACAAATCAAACATAACAACACCGAAAATATCCACGCGCCAAGTTCCCATTTCATATTTCCCTGCGAAAAAATTTCATCGTCTTTCTCAGAATTATATACTCGTATACATACATATCCCCAACTCATAACTGCTAAGAAAACACAAAAAATATAGCTATATTTTAATAGATCACATATACCAAAAATATATACAATCAATACCATCAAAAGGCTCACTATCCCTACAGTATTTGATAAACTGCATCGTCTTATCATTGCGTACGCTAGTGCATACCCTCCAATTACAAAGAGCAATTTCCATACAAAGAAAAAACTAGTTGCTCGCGATTGACTTTCCATATCATAAGCAAGAGTTATTCCATAATTTGTATCATTCCCAAATAAAGGTAAAATACTGTTTCCACTACCTGTTACCAATTGTATAAATCCCTTATCTTGTGGCTGTATATATTCAAAAATAATATAATAATCCCTGTTAAATGCTAATTGTATCCCCGAAAATACTAATTCTATCTTTTTATTTTCTAACTCCGCAGCAGAATATTGATATTCTGCAAGAACTTCTGATTCTTTAATATTTCTGCTTCCTTTTGTCAAATATACCTTTACTACAGAATCCTCTTTCAAATCCATATCTGCAATATAAACCGTAAAACGTTTTAGAGAATAATCATTTCCTAAAATCTTTTGCGCTAATACTAGTGAAGAATCAATCTGTACTGTAGAATCATTGGGACGATACATCTCATTACTTGTTTTTGTACGTGTTGCAAGAACTCCCCCTATAATCATAAACATCACAAACAAAATGAAAAATTTTCTTTTTGTAGTCACATGCCTCCCCTACCTTTCTATATTCTACAAAAATAGCATAAAATATCTGTTGATGAATCTGCTTGCTTAATGCAAACCGAAACTCCTGTACACTTTTTGTCTGATATTTTGGAAAAGTCCTGTCTTGTATTATGGCAGAAGCTTCATCGCGCAATTATGCTATGTTGATCAAATTGGCAAACATTTCGATGCCTTTACGGCTGCGCACCATGTAATTGCACAATGACCAGAAAGTTTTTTGTTCGTAAGGACACGGCACTCTGCCATGTAATAGTCTCCAATTTAGCACCATCTCAATGTATAAATATTAAACAATACTTTATTTTAAATTATACATTGTATGGTTTTCCCAAAATATCATGCAAAGAATTATTTACCCAAAAAGTACTCTACTAATCTTCTTAAATTGATTAAGTACTCTAACAAGTATATAAGAAAACAATAAAACTATAATCCTTACAATAATCATATAAAAAATTGTAATTTGCCTTCCAATACATTTTGATATCCCATAAATATCATTCTCCACATATTAAAAACATGATAGTATTCCATGCCAAAAGAGGGATAATCAGGCTATTGATTTTCTTTTTTATAATTTGACTTACAC
>CAJUHQ010000189.1 GCA_910586095.1 uncultured Lachnospiraceae bacterium
GTAAATATGCTGTAACCGTCCGTAAAAGGGAGGATTTGGCAGGAACGGTCAAAAAAGCCTTTTATATTGCGAAGACGGGAAAACCGGGCGTTGTAGTGGTTGATTTACCAAAAGATATCCAACGGGCATATGGAAGTGATGAATATCCAAAAGAAATAGAAATCAGAGGATATAAATCAACTAATTCCGTTCATGGTGGGCAGATAAAAAAGGCAGTGGATCTATTGAACCATGCACAAAGACCTGTTTTTTTGCTTGGTGGTGTAAATATTAGCCGTGCCAATATAGAGATGTTAAAACTTGTAGAGATAACAGGAGTACCAGTTATTACAACTATTATGGGAAAAGGATCGATTCCTACCACACATGATCTATATGTAGGAAATATTGGAATACATGGTAGCTATGCAGCTAATACAGCAATCAGTAAATGTGATGTACTTTTTTCTATTGGAACAAGGTTTAATGACCGCATTACAGGAAAGATTGAACAGTTTGCTTCTAGTGCGGCGATCATTCATATTGATATAGATGCTGCTTCCATTTCGAGGAATATTGCCGTTGATATTCCAATTGTAGCAGATGCAAAAATGGCGATCAATAAATTGATTGAAAAAGCAAAGCCATTAAATATAAAAACATGGGTGGAACAGATTGGTAAATGGAAAAAACAGCATCCTATTATGATGAAAAAAGATGGCATGACACCAGAAAAAATTATGCGATCGATCAATCAGATTTTTGACGATGCAATCATCACAACAGATGTCGGACAAAATCAGTTATGGGCAACACAATTTCTTGATTTGAATGAGAGAAAACAAATGTTGACTTCTGGTGGATTGGGCACTATGGGATATGGTTTTCCAGCGGCAATTGGAGCCAAGATAGGAAATCCAAAAAAAGATGTAGTGGTGATTTCTGGTGATGGTGGTATGCAGATGAATATACAGGAAATGGCTACCGCAATTGTATATGAACTACCAATTACAATTTGTATTTTAAATAATGGATATTTGGGCAATGTCAGACAGTGGCAGGAAATGTTTTTTGATAAGCGCTACGCAAGCACCTGTATGCGTTATAGAAAAAGTTGTATTGCAAGCTGCAATAAGCCAACACAATGTTGTCCAGAATATACACCTGATTTTATAAAATTAGCAAAAAGTTATGGCGCAAAGGGAATTCGGGTAACTGATGAAAAAGAGATTATTATGGCGTTGGAAACAGCAAAGAATAATCAAAAAGTGCCAACTGTAATTGAGTTTATTATCGGGAGAGAAGAAAATGTTATGCCGATTGTTCCACCTGGAAATGCTTTATATGACATGATTTTGGAAAGTGAGGAGGACTGACATGAAAAAGAGATGGCTCTGCCTATTTGTTGAAAATGATATTGGTGTACTTGCCAAAATATCAGGACTGTTTTCTGGGAAGTCTTATAATTTAGACAGCTTGACTGTAGGAGTTACGGAAGATAGAACAGTTTCTCGTATTACAATTAGCCTAACCAGTGATGATCGGACTTTTGAACAGGTAAAAAAGCAACTTAACAGAAGTGTTGAGGTCATAAAAGTAGTTGATTATACAGAGGTTGCTATTCACATGAAGGAGCTAATGGTTATCAAGGTAAGTGGTTGTTCTAAAAATGAGATAGAGGAAATTTTTAGAATATCACAGGTTTTTCACACAACAGTGATTGATTATGAACGAGATGCAGTGCTGATAGAAAGTGTAAAGACAGAGAACAGTAATAATGATTTGATAGCTTTATTAGGAAGATGTTTTGCAAATCGTATTGAAATAGTAAGAAGTGGAAGTGTTGCCATAGAAGCGTTGAGCATTACGGATAGACAATAAAAATAAAATAATAGTACAAATTTATCAAACATCTTGACAAACATACCGATAGTATGATAATATCAATACATACTATCGGTATGTTTGGGAGGTGAAAAATATGGCAAGAAATAAGCATCCAGAAGAAACCATTAATTTAATATTAGATGTTGCTTTTCGCTTATTTATAGAAAAAGGATATGAGAATACCTCCATTCAGGATATTATTAATCATTTAGGGGGGCTTAGCAAAGGTGCCATCTATCACCATTTTAAGTCAAAGGAAGATATTTTAGTGGCTGTTACAGATAAGATGACATCAGAATCTAATCAAATGCTTGCAGTCATTCGTGATCGTTCTGACCTTAGTGGGAAGGAGAAGTTAAAGACAATTTTTAGAGAATCTATCAGCCGACCAGTACAGAATGATATTTTTACAGTAGCTCCAGATTTTCACAATAACCCAAAACTCCTTTTTAGCCTTTTGCATGACACCATGGAAAACGCAGCGCCAAACTATATTTTGCCGATTATTAATCAAGGTATTTCAGATGGTTCTATTAAAACAGATTATCCAGAGCAATTGGCAGAACTGATTTTGCTCGCGGCAAATGTCTGGATGAATCCTATGATATTTAACAGTTCTGAGAAAGAATCTTATTGCAAATTTATGGTATTTCGGGAGATGTTGCAAGGTTTTGGTCTGGATATTGTAGATGACGAAATACTAGAGAGATTGCAGGAGTTGACATCGATCTATCAAAAGAGAAAACAATAGAAGGTATAATCTGTGAAATGTTTATTGTGATGATAGTATAAACTAATATCTGCCCTGTAAAATGGGCAGATATATTTTAAAATAATACATACCGACGTATGGTATTGAAAGGAGATTGTATGCAGACTATTTTGGATGTAAATTCTGTTGAAAAAAGTTATGGATTAACACAAGTAATCAATCATTGCAGTTTTAAGATTTATGAAGGGGAGATATATGGACTCTTAGGTAGTAATGGGGCAGGAAAAACAACCTTGATGAAGATGATACTTGGACTACAGCAAATTGATAAAGGAAGTATTTATGTTTTGGGGAAAGAAGTAAGCAGCAACACAGAATATTTATCAGAAATCGGAAGTTTAATAGAGAATCCCACTTTTTATGGACACTTAAATGCACGCGAACTTTTATCTATGCATTTAAGTTATATGCAGAAAAAAGCAGATATATCGGAGGCATTACATTTAGTTGGACTTGAAAATGCAGATAAGAAGCAGATTTCAGAGTATTCTCTTGGAATGAAACAAAGGCTTGGACTGGCAAGAGCAATGATTCACCATCCTACACTGTTGCTTTTGGATGAACCTCTTAATGGGCTTGATCCTATTGCGATAGTACAAATGCGTGAACTTATGAGAAATTTAGCAAACAAAGGGATGTCTATTTTGTTTTCAAGCCACATTATTGGAGAAGTCAGACATTCGGCGGACAGGGTAGGTATTCTTTCGGATGGCTTTATAAAACAAGAATTTTTTGTAGAAGAAAAAGTAACTGAATGTGGGGAGCATTTTGAGGAGTATGTGATAGGTCTTATGAGGGGAGAGCAAGTATGAATTTATGTAAGCTTGAATTGATGAAAATACGGGTATCTACTTACTTATGGGCAATAGTAGGAATATTTGCCAGCTTACTTGCACTTGGTATTTTGTTTCTTTTTATTTTGCAGATGGAGGCAGAAGGCGGTGTCACGTCTAAAGAAGCAGAATTGTTTACAAAGTGGAATGGATTATTGGCACTTACAACTGCTTTAACATTTTCTTTCTTTGGTATTATGTCAGCAGTCATTGCGTCAAAAGTAATTGTCAGCGAATATTGCGGACAAAATGCGGTAATCTTATTGAGCTATCCTGTCAGGCGAAAAATAATACTTGGAGCAAAATGTTTGCTTGTCAGTGGTATTACAATAGTTTCTGCGTGGATTAGCAATATACTAGTTATAGGTATTATGTATGTTTTTGCACATATTTTTAGAATTATGCCACAAATGAACACGAAGTATTTTTTCTTTACAGTTTTGATTTCTGGCTTTTTAACAGGCATTTTATCTGCTGCTGTAGGGATTATTTCCACTGTTTTTGGATGGAAAAAACACTTGGTAGTCGCAACAATTGTATGTTCTTTGATTATAGTATGTGTTTTTGCTAATTGCATTACAATTTCCCCAAGCAATGTTGTCTGGGTACTGTTGGCAATAAGTGCGTTTTTCGTTATAGTTGCTAGTTTTGTATATCATGTTTTGGTAAATGGAATAGAAAAGATGGAGGTTTAAAAAATGAATCAAAAACTATTTTCAAAGGATTTTACATTAGTTGTCATTGGTCAAATTATCTCTTTATTTGGCAATGCAACCATAAGATTTGCATTACCATTATATTTATTAAATTTGACAGGCTCATCTGCACTTTATGGAACAGTTACAGCGTGTGCTTTTATTCCTGCTATTTTGCTGTCGCCTATTGGCGGCATTGTTGCAGACAGGGTCAATAAAAGAAATATTATGGTAATACTGGATTTTTTTACGGCGG
>CAJUHQ010000190.1 GCA_910586095.1 uncultured Lachnospiraceae bacterium
TCAACACCAGCAATACGAGCCATGTTAAATTCCTCCATTTTGCTCCGTGATAGAGCGCTATCGCTCTTATCACTTAAATTAATAGTAAACTAATTGATTGGGGCATTATTGCCCAACCGGATATCAAATCCGGTTTGTCCGATACTAACAAGGGCAGCGTCTTTTACTTTATTCTGCCTGCTTCAACTACTACTTTTGTTGAAGCCTTGTTTGCGAAACAATTCTCGGTATCAAGAAGTAAACACACAGCAGATCTGACATCTGTCATATATTTATAGCATATATTTTAATGTACAAGTCAATTCTTGTACCGTATGGACGACTATACAGTCTGATTTTGTAACAGACTTCTTAAATCAAAATCTACCAAACGTTTCTCAATATATACTCCAGCCGCATACTCAATACAGAATCATAAGAACAACTATGCAATCTACTATTTATGCAGTTACACTGCGTAGATTTTTGGTTATCCTTGTCTCTGCTTGTGCTTTGGATTGTCACAGATAATTCTGATTCTTCCTTTTCTCTTGATTACTTTGCATTTCTCGCAAATAGGTTTTACTGATGATCTAACCTTCATCTTAATCCTCCATTCTTTGCTGCATCTTGCAAATTTGGGTGCAAACACAAATTTGCCAGTTGAAAATCACTGATTTTCAACTTACCCTCCTTTCAAAAAGACCGTTTTTCATTATAGCATACAAGCTTGACAAATGCAAGCCCCTAAAACGCAAATTTTACCAACTGTACTTGACATTTTGTGATGCTTATTGTTTACCAGAACACATACATATGTTGCCAAATGAAAAATCAAAGATTTTTCATTTTATTTATCTCTCCAAATAATTCTCCCTTTCGATAAATCATAGGGGGATAGTTCTAATGTCACCTTATCACCTGGAAGAATACGAATAAAATTCTGTCTTAACTTTCCACTGATATGTGCAAGTACTCTGTGACCATTTTCTAGCTCCACCTGAAACATTGTATTGGGAAGCTTTTCTACTACTGTTCCTTCAATTTCGATTACATCGGATTTTGACATTATTTTACCTCCTTCATGCCGTTGCAATATACCTTAATCAAACGTTTAACTTCTTCGTTTGTCATAGACTCTATATTCGTTCTTTGACCAAAATTCTTGATAATCTGTATATGCTTTTTATTCTTCCGCTTTAGCTTTTCCACGGGTCTAATCAATCCATCAGATACATATACAAAATCCTGCTCTTCTCTCATAATGAAATAGAGTTTTCCCTTATCATGCCCTGCAATGGAATAAGCCAAAAAACCTGTCATATTATTTTCTCCTATATGAGTGTGAGGATCTCTGGCTCACCATCTGTAACCAAAATGGTATTCTCGTAATGCGCTGACAATGTTCCATCTACTGTTACTACTGTCCAGTCGTCATCAAGCCACTCGACAGCGCTCTGTCCCATATTGATCATTGGTTCTATTGCCAAAGTCATGCCTGACCGAAGTTTCGGTCCTCGCCTCCTCTGCCTATAATTAGGTATCTGCGGATCTTCATGAAGCGATGTACCAATACCATGCCCTACTAAGGCTTCCACAATGCCATAACCAAACTGTGAGATATACCCATCAATCGCATTAGAAATTTCATACAGATAATTTCCAGCACGTGCCTTTTTGATACCTTCAAAAAATGAATTTCTTGTCTCGTCAATCAGCTTTTGCGCCTCAGGACTTATCCGCCCCACACCATGTGTTCTTGCTGCATCCGAATGATAGCCTTTGTAAATTAACCCGCAGTCAAGACTGACAATATCCCCTTCTTTTAAAATCCTTTCAGCTCGTGGGATTCCATGTACTACCTCATCATTCACTGATACACAAATAGAGGCTGGATATCCATTATAGTGCAAAAAATTAGGGATACATCCCAAACCTCGTATCAATTTTTCTCCCAACTGGTCAATATATAGAGTGGATATTCCTGGTTCTATCGCTTGCTCAAGCTCCGCATGAACTTTTGCAAGGAGCTTACATGACTCGCGCATCAGATCAATCTCACGCTGCGATTTAATTGTAACGGCCATCCCTTTTATTCCTCCACAATCCCCTCATATTCTATTACTTTAAGATCTCCACAATAGCAGCAAACACATTCTGCATATCCTGTGTGCCATCCACTGTTCTCAAAACCTCTTTTTCCGAATAAAACTCAATCAATGGTTGTGTCTGCTTGTGATATACATCCAGACGATTCTTCACTGTCTCAGGTTTATCATCATCGCGCAGTATTAACTCTGCATTACACTTATCGCAGATTCCTTCCTTTTGGGGTGGGATATGTTCAATATGGTATGTTGCACCACAAGTCACGCAAGCGCGTCTTCCTGACATTCTATTGATAATATTTTCGTCTGGCACATCTACATTGATCGCATAATCAATGTGATCTCCAAGCTCTGTCAATGCCTTATCAAGCACTTGTGCCTGTGGGATTGTTCGTGGAAATCCATCGAGTACATATCCATCTGTACAATCCTTTTGAGCCACTCTGTCAAGCAAAATTTTCACCGTAAGCTCATCTGGAACCAAAAGCCCCTGATCCATGTACTTTTTTGCCTCCATACCAAGCTCTGTACCATTCTTGATATTTGCACGAAAGATATCTCCAGTAGAAATATGTGGAATCGCAAACTTTTCTGCAATCATTTTTGCCTGTGTTCCTTTTCCTGCCCCTGGTGCGCCCAACATAATAATTTTCATTCCCTGATCCTCCTTAAAAATACATATTTTCACAAATAGGTTCAATTCAGCTTATTTTTAAGTCTCTGCTTAAAAACATACTCAATTCAAGCTATTACAATGCTACTAAAATAGAACTGTTCTAAAAATTCTTTTCACATTTACACATAGAAGCAAAGCTCATGCTTTGCTTCTATCTGATTGTTTTGATTATTTTAAAAGGCTAATCATTCAAAAAACCTTTATAATTACGCACCAACATCTGTGATTCCACTTGTTTAATGGTCTCAAGTACAACGCTAACAATAATAATTAAACTTGTTCCTCCAAAGGAAACATTCGCCTTAAATACACCATTGAAGAAAAATGGAACCGCTGCAACAATCACAAGGCCAACCGCTCCGACAAAAATAATCGCATTGAGTACCTTATTGAGATAATCGCTAGTCGGTTTTCCTGGTCTAATACCTGGTATAAACCCTCCCTGGCGCTTCATATTATTGGCAATTTCCAATGGATTAAAGGTCAAAGACGTATAAAAATAGGCAAAAAATACAGTTAATACAATATATACGACAAGACCAATTGAATAAACTAGACGCTCTGGATTGCACCAGTTGTCTTGATTCAAACCATTTAAAATCTCGCTCCATATACCGTTTCCACTATATCCAACTAAAGTAGAAACAATAATCGGTGTCTGCATTAAGGAGGACGCAAAAATAATTGGAATAACTCCTGCTGTATTGATCTTTAAGGGCAGATATGTCATCTGACCTCCTACCATCTTATTCCCCTGAATTTTTTTTGCATATTGTACGGGAATTTTGCGCATTCCACTATTGAGTATGACAACAAAAACAATCATAACCAAAATAATTGCAATAATAACAGCCGCTGCCACCACTGCTAGTGGAATTGATTTTCCCTTGCAAAATTGCTCATACAACTTAGCGAAATCATCTGGTATACGTGAGACAATATTGATTACAAGCACTATAGAAATGCCATTACCGACCCCTTTTTCAGTAATGCGCTCACCGATCCACATCAGAAATGCACTGCCTGCTGTCAACACAGCAACTACTGTTATGACCTCCAATGGCCCAAACTTCTGAAGAAGTCCCTGCCTGCCAAAACCAACTGCCATTGCTGTACTTTCCACTAGGGCAAGTACAACTGTGACATAGCGGGTGATGGTGGTAATCTTCTTTCGGCCGTCTTCTCCCTCTTTTTGCATCTCCTCAAGCTTTGGAATAGCAATTGTGAGTAGCTGCATGATAATAGAAGATGTGATATACGGCGTGATGTTCAATGCAAATACAGACATTCGTGAAAACGATCCACCTGTAAATGCATCAAAAAAGTTAAAGGCACCACCTGTCTGGGCTGCAAACCAAGAAGAAAAATAATCTCTGTTCACTCCTGGAATAGGCAATTGTGATCCAAACCGGATCACAATCAACATCAGAAATGTAAACACTAATTTCTTCCTGATCTCCTTGATCTTAAAGGCATTCTTTAATGTAGAAAACATTAGATCACCTCTGCTGTTCCACCAAGTGCCTCAATCCTTTCCTTTGCGGATGCGCTGAATGCGTTTGCCTGAACATTGAGCTTCTTGGTTAATTCTCCTCTGCCTAAAATCTTTACTCCATCTCTGGGATTTTTAACGATTCC
>CAJUHQ010000191.1 GCA_910586095.1 uncultured Lachnospiraceae bacterium
GGATTATTTATTTTGGAGATACTGCCCGTGTACCTTATGGAAGCAAATCTAAAGAAACAATTATTCGCTATTCCAGACAAATTATTCATTTTTTAGAGAACAAAGGTGTGAAAGCAATTGTAGTTGCTTGTAATACGGCTAGTGCTTTTGCATTAGAGGAGATTCGCCCAGAAATGAAAATGCCAGTGATTGGTGTAGTGAAACCAGGTGCTAAAGTGGCTGCTGCAACTACTAAAAATGGTAAAATTGGTGTGATTGGGACAGAAGGAACAATTGGAAGTCAGATTTATACAGAGATGATACATAGACATAATCCTGATACGGTAGTGATGGGAAAGGCTTGTCCTTTGTTTGTCCCATTAGTAGAAGAAGGTTGGTTGAAAGATTCTGTTACAATAGAAGTGGCGAAAAGATATCTTGCATCTTTTCAAGAGTCTGATATTGATACCCTAATTTTGGGGTGTACACATTATCCTTTACTTCGATCTACTATTCGGGAAATTATGGGGGAAGGAGTAAATTTGGTTAATCCTGCCTATGAAACAGCTTGGGGATTAAAACGTTTGTTAGAGCAGCATCAGATTGCCAATGATGGAAAAAGTGAGGTCAATTCTGCTATGTATCAATTTTTTGTCAGTGATGCAGCAGAAAAATTTAAAAACTTTGCTAATTCTATTTTGCCTTGTGAAATTAAAGAAGCACGATTAATACATATTGAGGAGTAAAGTATGACAAAAGATGTACTATTATCTATTAGTGGATTGCAGTTTACAACAAGAGATGATGAAGAGGTGGAACCAGTAGAAGTAATAACAGCTGGTGATTATTATAAAAAAAATGGAAAACATTATATTATGTATGATGAGGTTATGGAAGGATTTGATGGGAATACCAAAAATATTATTAAGTTGACAGAAGATTCTTTGGATATTACCAAAAAAGGAGTTTCCAACGTTCACATGATTTTTGAGAAAAATAAGAAAAATGTTTCCTATTATAATACACCTTTTGGAAGTATTTTAATTGGAATTAATGCAAAAAGTGTAGATATTGCAGAAACAGAAAATAATATTGATGTAAAAGTAAAGTATAATCTCGAAGTAAATTATGAACATTTAGCAGATTGTTCTATTACTATGAATATTAAATCAAAAGAAGCAGGAGATTTTACCCTTTCTTAAACTAGAAATATAGAAGAAAAAAGATACTTGTGATTTTTATAAGAAATCCTTTTCAGGAAATATATGTTTTTTAGAGTGAGAAGTAGAAAACAAGAAGAGATAAAAAACTAAGAAAGGAGAGAAAGTTATTGTAAAAGTAATATTACAATAACAGAACAGTAGAATGAAAGTAAGAAAGGCCATTATTCCAGCAGCGGGATTAGGAACAAGATTTCTTCCTGCCACGAAGGCTCAACCAAAAGAAATGCTTCCAATTGTGGACAAACCTACTATTCAATATATTATTGAAGAAGCTGTGGCGGCAGGTATTCAAGATATTATTATTGTGACTGGGCGTAATAAGCGTTCCATTGAAGATCACTTTGACCGTTCTATTGAATTGGAATTAGAGTTGGAAAAAGGAAAAAAGCAGGAAATGCTTGATATGGTAAAGGAAATTTCTGAAAAGGCAAATATTCATTACATTCGCCAGAAGGAACCAAGAGGATTAGGACATGCTATATTGGCAGCTCAACATTTTATTGGAGAGGAACCTTTTGCGGTTCTTCTAGGAGATGATGTTGTAGTATCTAAGCAGCCTTGTTTGGGACAAATGTTAGCTGTGTTCCGAGAATATCAGACATCTATTTTAGGGGTTCAGACAGTTGCTAGTGAAGTGGTAAGTAAATATGGGATTATTTCAGGTAAGCAAGTGGATAATCGAGTATACAAAGTAAATGATATGGTGGAAAAACCTTCATTAGAAGATGCTCCATCCAATATTGCAGTTTTGGGACGTTACATAATTACACCCGAAATTTTTCATTTTTTAGAAACGCAGGATGCAGGATGCGGTGGTGAAATTCAACTTACAGATGCTTTGAAACGTCTTGCAAAGGAACAGGCAATGTATGCTTATGATTTTAAAGGACATCGTTATGATGTAGGAACAAAGATAGGATTTATTCAGGCAAATGTTGAATTTGCATTACGCAGCGATGAGTTAAAAGATGAGATGAAAGAATATTTGCAAAAACTTCATGATAATATGGAAGAGATGCTTCAATACGACTAATATACATTTTTTATTTTCTCATAAGACAAGAGACATAAGAAATATTTTTAAGGTTTTTCATTATGGCCATTTGGCCATGTCACAAGATATGAATTTTTATTCATTAATTCATATCTTGTGACATTTTAATTATTGTTTGTTTTTTTAAATTTATCCCAAAATTTCTTCTTTTTAGGTGTTGCTTCATTGGAAACGCGAATACCTTTTACAGATGTAATATAGAGACCACTTACCACAGCTTTTACTTCTTTTTTTGTTGGGATTCCATCAAAAATTGCTCCATCACAAATAAAAGTCATAATTTTGGGACCAACTTTTGCCTTAACAATTGGAAGTTTAGAGCGTCGTAGCATCTTTGGTGTCTGTTCTATTACTGTGGCAGGAAGTCCAGCATCTTTGAGTGGCATTCGTTTCTTATCAATAATTAGCATTGATATAGTTTGTGCGGCAGCAGCAATCTGTGCGTCTTGTTCTTCTTTTTTCTTCTGAGATTTCTTTCCTAGTATGTAAAGGACAATCAATGCAGCAAGTAGAAGAACAGTAATTACAATTAATACTATTTGCCATGTTGACATGAGAAACCCTCCTTAATCTAAGAGATATAAAATATCCATTTTTTATATAGTAATTTTTTATGTTTACTATAATTTAGAAAATAGACACATAAGTGGTTGTACTATGTAGTTACTTACATGGATATTTTATTAAAACTTGCAGTTTATTGTATCATTGATTGAATCAAAAATCAATGGTACAATAAATTTGATTCATGATAATAGAAAGTTTACAAAGCGTGACATTTGTGGTTTATCATAAATGATAGTATGATGATTTAGGGAGGAAAGCAGATGAAAAAGGGTATTGGAACAATTATTATTTCCTTTTTGGTCTTAATAGTAATTGGTGTAGGATTATATTTTTGGGCATATCACCCCACAAAACAAGAAGTAGCTGAGAAAAATGAAATAGAGCGATTGACAGAAGAACAGACAGGAGGTTGGCAATCAAAAGAAAAACAATTATCAGAAAAGGAAAACAATTCATCCTCGCAAAATGGACAATTATCAAACAATGAGGATAAATCCTTATCTGAAAATAGTCAACGATCAAACAATGAAAATAAAGCATCCTCAGAAAATAGTCAATTATCAAACAATGAAAATAAAGCATCCTCAGAAAATAGTCAATTATCAAATAATGAGAATGAACCATCCGTCACAGAAGAGGTTCCATCCTCAGTAGATAGTAATTCACCCATAGAAGAAGTAAAGAGGCAAGAGGCAAATCTTATATTTGCAGGAGATATTTATATAAGTCCTTATGTACAGCAAAATTATGATAGAGAGGGAATTAATGGTGTGATATCAGAAAGGTTGCTTACAGAAATGAAAAATGGAGATATTACTATGGCAAATGAAGAATTTCCTTTTTCTATTAGAGGGGAACAAGCACCAGATAAGCAATTTACTTTTCGGATCGATCCTGCTTATGTAAAAATATTAAAGGATATGAAACTGAATGTAGTAACACTTGCAAATAATCACACATTGGATTATGGTACACAAGCATTGATGGATACCTTTGATACATTAGATGAATCAGGAATTGCCTATGTAGGTGCAGGAATAGATAAAGAACGAGCAACCAAACCTTTTTTTATGCAAGCAGGACAGTGGAATTTTGGTTTTTTGGGGGCTTCTAGAGTGATTCCAGTTGTAGACTGGAATATTGAAAATCAACAGCCTGGTATGTTGTGTACTTATGAGAGTGCGGCTCTTTGTGAAGCTATCCAAACTACAAAACAAAAGTGTGATTTTGTAATTGTTTATGTTCACTGGGGAATTGAAAAAGATAACACGCCTCAAGAATATCAGCGGCAACTTGCTAAAGAATACATTGATGCTGGTGCAGATTTAGTTGTTGGTGCGCATCCACATGTGTTGCAAGGAATTGAATATTATAATGGGAAACCAATTGTTTATAGTTTAGGAAATTATATATTGCAATCTCTCGATTAAATATATAAT
>CAJUHQ010000192.1 GCA_910586095.1 uncultured Lachnospiraceae bacterium
GGCTCAATATAGCGTGCATAGCAGACAATCGCTATCACAACTACGATTAAAAACAACACAAATCGTTTTCGCGTTTTTCTCATAAAATTCTTAATTTATCCCTTCTTCTACAGCAAACTATCCTTGCAAATATGCAAAATTTGTATTATCAAAAACCATTTTACCATTCATCTGATACCAACTGAATCGCAATTTCTCTTGCAGCAGTACTAGACACATCCTTGTGATCTGTTCTTCCAAGATACACACAAAAATAAACTGTACCCTCTCTTCCTTCTGCAAATCCTGTAAACCATGCATCTACCACAATTCCATGTGCCATTCCCATTCCTGTTTTTCCATAAATAGTACTTGTTGTTTGATTTTAATCCATCACCAGCATAGCCTGTTTGAGTTGCTCTTGTGTTTTTTCTGAATAGACAGACTTCGTTCCAAAAATACGCTCCATCACTTCTGTCTGTTCTTTAGGAGAAATAGACAAAGAGGATTCAAGCCAAAATCCTGTTAAAGCACGATTGTTATTATTGGTATTTTGTGCTCCTGCCCAATCCGAAATATCACAGTTTCCATATGAAAGTGCATCCAGTTGCTTCTGCATCTGCTCTGGTCCAATCTCATCGATAACTTCTCTAAAATACCACACACAAGAAGTACGAAACGCCTCATAAAAGTCTATATCACGATTCCAATTCTCATTCCAAAAAATCTCACCACTCCAAGGACGAGTAGAATGTTCTGGCTCAAATAGTCCACTCTCCAATGCAATCAACGATGAAATAATTTTAAACGTAGAACATGGTGAGCGCCGTGTTTGAGCAAGCTCACTATTAAATATTCTATATCGTCCATTTGCTGCTTCATACAAGACTGCTGCCCCAGTAAAACCATCAAAATAGTCTGACCAGTCCTCTTCTATTATTTCTGGTTCCAATAAGATCTCCTCAACCATCGTTTCTGTACTAATTTCGACTGACTGTTCATCTAGATTTGTCTCTATCTTATCTTTTTCACTCTGCGCTTCATTTACTGTCACATTGGGCTCTTGTTCTACATGCTGTCTTGCAGAACAGCCTCCTACAATAAACAAACACAAAAGCGTACAACATATCTCACCTAAAAAATACATTCGTCTTTTCACACTAACTCCCATATCTCCTTAAACTTGGAGCGTTACTTTTATTATAATCAATTTTTGATGAAACTCCAATATGAATTCTTATATTTATTCTAATTTCTGTCTAATCGTTTCGTCATACAAAATTGATAATTTTTTGTTCATCAATCTGTTCTCATGTAAAATGCCTGTGATGCTTCTCCTGTTATAATCTGCTCTTTGCTTTCTAGTCCAAAATAATAAGTAAAAATACTTTTTGCGATAGCCGTGGCATTAGAAGAACCATATCCATTTGCAATACGCACTGCCAATGCAATTTCAGGTTGCTCTGCTGGCGCATAACCAACAAACAATGCGTGATCGGGCCTATTTTTTGCCTCTTGGGCAGTCCCTGTCTTTCCTGCAATAGAAAGATCTACTGTCTTTAAGATTGTATTATTTTGTGCAAATTGCATCATTCCCATATGAACAGTATCCCATACTAAATCTGGCAATATTACCTTGTCTTCTAGTAAAGCTTTGTTTTCTATCAATACTCCATCACGCTCTATTATCCCTTTTATTAAAGTAAGAGAAAAACTATTTCCTCTTGAAGCAATTGTGCTGATATATCGTGCAATCTGTACAGTTGCATAGTTATGTGTACCTTGTCCAATTGCAGAGGGAATCCCATATGCATCCGTTATGTGTGGCTGTGATTCTGCAATTTCAATCCCTGATTTTTTATCTAGATTAAAAAGTGTTGTGTATTTTTGCAAACTTTTTAATGCAATACTATCCGTATAGTTCACTCCATTTTCTGTCCCTATTCGATATGCAATTTCACACATATAATCATTACAAGAAAACTGCAATGCAGTAGGCGCATTTGTCACTGTTTGATGTCCTGAATGTTTCCAGCACTTCAAACCAGGTACTACTTTATCGAACAATCCATCACAAAATATAGCTGTATCTGGATCAATCACTCCTTCCTGCAAACCCGCAATTATTGTAATTGGTTTTAGCGTAGAACCAGGTGCAGTCAATTGCTGGGTTGCTCTGTTATATAGTGGTAACGACTTGTCATGTAAAAGCCGATTATAATAATCCAGATCCATCTGATTGGCCAAGCGATTGTTGTCATATCCTGGATAAGAAACAAGTGCTAATACATTTCCTGTCTGGGGATGTATCACTACCGCCGATGCTGAACAAGGATCTAATGCAAGCTGTGCAGGAGTTATCTCCAACTGCTCTATTTTCTTTTTGATAAAAGAAAATACCTCGATCTGATTTGACTCTAATTTCTCATATTCCCCTTTTGTATCTATCAATACTTCCTGATCGTACAAAAGTTTACATATCTCTTTTCCACTAATTGTATCTTCAAGAATCATCCATTTCAGAAGAAGTTTATCCATCTTACTGTCTTTTGTAATGCGATTTTCTATCTCCTCCTCCAAAAAAACATACATCTCCTCTGTCGTAAAATACCCCTGCTTCACCTCCATAAATCCATCTGCAATCCATCCACTTTCTATCGCATGCATCAAAAATGCTTTTACACTGATTTTTTTCTTATTTTTCCACTTTTGATAGATATCATCTTTTTGATCGATACTACTAACATCCAAAACGCCTAATTGATTCACAATATAAACCATATATTCTTGCAGTTCTTCTGATAACTTGTCATAGTCCGTATTTCCCTCCATCAGCTCCGTTCTGATTAGTTTTGTTACATCTTCCCGTTTCACATCCATCAGCTCTACTATACGCTGCTCTAATTGAGTGGCATCCAAAGCATAAAATTCATTTAACCGAATTACATCATTTTCAATTAATGCTATATAGACATCATAAATAGGGATACGAATCGCCGATGTATCCGAAAGATGTGTCTTGTCAAATCTTTTCAAATTGACCAAATTACTTGCAATGATTCCTGCTAAATGTTGTTCTAAAATATGATAAACTGCAATTTGTAAATCTTTATCAATAGACAAATAGACATCTCTGCCACTGACCATTTCTTTGACAATCTCATCTTCACCTATCTTTTTTCCTACATTATTGATTGTTATAGTCCGTTCCCCATCTATTCCCTGTAGTTGCTCCTCCAAATATTGTTCTATCCCAACCTTTCCTACAACAGAATCAGAATGATATTCTTTGCCAGCACTTGTGTACTTCTCCATCTCCTCTGACGAAATTTTTCCAACATAGCCAAGAATATGTGAAAATGCCTCCCCACCTGTATAAACTCTCTCCCAATCCTGCTCAACGTTCACTCCTCTTAATAATTGATTGTTCTCCTGTACATACGCCACTGTTTGTTCTGATACATTCCTTGCCAAAACAATTGGTACATACTTTCTGTAGGCATGTAGAGATAACATATACCTAAACCCTACTATGGTCACAAGCTCTGTGTTAGAGTAACTCTTTGGCAATCCATATGCTGCCCGCTCTTTCTCAGAATACTCATTTTTTCCTTCTCCATAAAGGGCAAATTTGTTATTGGAAGAAAGAAATTCTATTAAGTCTTGTGCGCTCATATTTTTTTGCTCAAATGTCAGATCTACAGGGTTGGCCAGCCCAAAAATATCCGCTTTAAAGCGCAAAAGAGCCGTTCCTGTTACAGTATACTCATACTCTCCATCTATACCTACATGTATTTTTAACTCATTGTTGATTTGTTCTTGATTTTCCTCTAACTTTCTTACAATATGATAGAGGATACTATTTAAAGTCAACTGTCGTTCGCGCTCTGAATGATAAGTTCCTTCCTCTATCATCTCTATTGTATAAACACGCTCGTTATACGCCAAAATCTCTCCATTACAATCATAGATCAGACCACGTGTATTATTCTCTTTTATAGTTCGAGTACTTTTTACTTCAAAATCATCTGCATACTTTTGACCATTTACAATTTGCAATTCCCATAGGCGGCAAAGTAAAATTGCAAAAAGAACTACTAAAACAGCCTGTACTATAAACAACCTTCTAGTTCTGCTCCTTTTAATTGGATCTATGGCCACAACGCTTATTTTACGAAGGGACCTCTGTTTTGTTCCTCTTTTCATACTAATCCTCCATGCCGCCTTTGGCGGCTCAAATAGAAATGAAAAACGC
>CAJUHQ010000193.1 GCA_910586095.1 uncultured Lachnospiraceae bacterium
TGATGTGAGTTTACTATAAAGTCTTCGACTTTCATAGTATGGATGGCCATACGGCAGATTGAGTATGATGTACGTTTACTATTGCAATCAAATAAGAAAATATGTTTAGCGGCATACTTCTATGTGAAAAACTTCTGTATATGGTTTTTCACATTTTGCACGGGGCTGTGCATAAAAATAGCTTCACACACTTACCAGCATGTGAAGCTATCTATTTTAATTTTTCTGTAATTTTTAGAATTGTGCTACATCCTTCATCGAAAAGCTAATTCGTCCCATCTTATCTTTTCCAAGGCAGACTACTGTAACAGTGTCTCCTAATGTAAGAACATCCTCTACACGATTAATCCTTCCTTTTGAAATCTTAGAAATGTGAACCATGCCTTCCTTGCCAGGTGCAAACTCAAGAAATGCCCCAAACTCTTTGATACTTACAACCTTACCTTTAAAAATCTGTCCTGCCTCAAAGTCTGTTGTAATAATTTTAATCATTTCGCTAGCCTTGTCCATCATATCCTTATCTGTGCCACAGATACTTACAAATCCATCATCTGTAATATCAATCTTAACGCCCGTCTGTTCAATAATGGCATTGATCGTCTTGCCTCTTTGTCCTACAACATCTCCAATTTGCTCTGGCTCAATCTGCATCTGAATAATCTTAGGTGCATATTCGCCCACCTCTTTTCTAGGTTCTGCAATAGCAGGTTTCATGCAATGATCCATAATGTACAATCTTGCATCACGACACCTTGCAATAGCACCTTCCACAATAGATCTAGTCAAACCATGTATCTTAATATCCATCTGAATCGCTGTAATACCTTCCGTAGTACCCGTCACCTTAAAGTCCATATCACCAAAAAAGTCTTCGAGTCCCTGAATATCTGTGAGAAGAATATAATCGTCATCTGTCTCACCTGTGACAAGTCCACACGAAATACCAGCTACCATTCGTCTAATTGGCACACCTGCTGCCATCAAAGACATACAAGACGCACAAGTTGATCCCATTGATGTAGAACCATTAGACTCAAATGTTTCAGATACGCTTCGAATCGCATAAGGAAAATCTGTCTCAGAAGGAAGCACTGGCACAAGTGCCTTTTCCGCAAGTGCTCCATGTCCAATCTCTCTTCGTCCTGGTCCCCTTGAAGGCTTTGTCTCACCTACAGAGTAGGAAGGGAAATTGTAGTGATGCATATACCGTTTTGTCGTCTCATTCTCGTCTAAACCATCTACTCGCTGTGCCTCCGCTAAAGGTGCCAGTGTGGTAACATTACAAATCTGAGTTTGTCCCCTTGTAAACATTGCAGATCCATGAACTCTAGGTATAATATCAACCTCGGCAAACAATGGCCTAATCTGTGTATCTTGTCTGCCATCAGGACGCTTATGATCTTGTAAAATCATTTTGCGCACGGTCTTTTTCTGATATTGATATACTGCCTCGTCGAGCACAGCAAGCCAATCTTCATTCTCTGCAAATGCTTCTACAAATTTTTCTGTAACCTTCTTAATATTCTCCTCACGCACCTGCTTCTCGTCTGTAAATACTGCTTCCTCCATCTCTTCTGGAGAAACGATCTCTCTCATACGTGCAAACATTTCTTCTGGAATCGCACAAGATTCATAAGCATGTTTCTCTTTGCCCACCTCAGCTACAATCTTTTGAATAAACTCGATAATGGTTTGGTTGATCTCGTGGCACTGATAGATAGCAGCAATCATTTTTTCCTCTGGAATCTCGTTGGCTCCTGCCTCGATCATAATGACTTTTGTGCTTGTAGAAGCCACTGTAAGCTGCAAATCACCACTCTTCCACTGTTCTTGGCTTGGATTCACAACAAACTCGCCATCCACCATACCAAGCTGCGTCGTTGCACATGGTCCGTCAAATGGAATGTCCGAAATGCTAGTAGCAATTGCCGCTCCTAACATAGCTACCAACTCAGGGCGACACTCTGGGTCCACAGACATCACCATATTGTTAAGAGTAACATCATTTCTGTAGTCCTTTGGAAACAGTGGGCGCATTGGTCTGTCAATCACACGACTTGTAAGAATCGCATTCTCGCTTGCCTTGCCCTCTCTCTTATTGAATCCTCCTGGAATCTTTCCCACCGCATACAATTTTTCTTCATATTCAACACTAAGCGGGAAAAAATCAATCCCATCACGTGGTTTACTAGAAGCTGTCGCTGTCGATAACACAGTTGTGTCCCCATAATGCATCAATGCAGCGCCGTTTGCTTGAGCGGATACTCTTCCAATATCTATTGAAAGTGTGCGTCCACCCAACTCCATACTGTACGTTTTAAATGTCTTTTCTTTTTGCTCACTAAAAGTCCCGTTGTACATGTTTCGTCTCCTTTTCCAAAATTCTCATATCCTTGTGAAACTATTTAACATACATGATAGAAGGAGTCGAAACTACTAAAAATACTATGATGTTGCTTTTTTGTATATCACAGCCTTTTTAGCGGTCTCGAGTCAATTCTATCATCTCTTCTGTATAAATAAATAGCAAAATCTCCCATACTCACTATTCGTGCTGGGCACTTTTCTTTGGATACCTGTGCGCAATCGAGTAGGGAATAGTTATCGTTTCCTACTCGCGCGCCGGACGCGGGCAGCTTTAGCTGCATATTTCCTTTCCGCGTCCGTGCGCATAAAATGCAAAGGAGCGGATAAAACCGCCCCAAAATAATTATGAAAGACAAAGGACTCTTTCATAAATTCGTTTACTTTCTGATGCCAAGTCTTTCAATCAAAGTACGGTATCTTTCGATGTCTGTTTTCTTTAAATAATCGAGTAAACCACGTCTCTGACCTACCATCTTAAGAAGTCCACGTCTTGAGTGGTGATCCTTCTCATTATTCTTTAAATGCTCAGTCAACTCCTGAATCCGTGCTGTCAACACTGCAATCTGAACTTCTGGAGAACCTGTGTCACCTGGTGTTCTTGCATACTCAGCGATAATTGCCTGCTTTTTTTCCTTTGCTATCATGATAAAACCTCCATAATTAAATAATACATTACGCCAAATACCAAGCCTGGGTCGGAGAATCCCGACACTGGGTATCGGCCTATTTTTCATACTTGCAAATTATACCACACAAATCCTTTGCATGCAACAATTTTATAAAGGTTTTATTCAATGTTGCATGGCTGAACTGTTATTCACAACAAAAACCACTTTCTCTACTTTATCTAGTTGGAGCTATGCTGTGCAAGTGATCTAAAATTTCTTCCTTGGCACTTTTTTCTTTCAGTGGAGTGTTTGTTATCTCGCACAATATCCCATGAAAATATGTTTCAATCCACACAAATGGATTGTGAATCCCTGTAAGATCCCATGCAGCAGAAGGTTGTATAGAAATATTTGCTCCTTCTACCGAAACGTTCGTCCCCTGCTCTGGGACAAGTTCTTCAAAGCTTGCTGTCATATAGCGCACAGTATCATATAAAGTGGTGTCTGTGTATAGACTTTGTTGTGGATCCAACATGCAAAATCCCGTAAACTCTGCTTGAAGCTGCTGTGTTTGTTTGATTCCTTGACACACTATAACATGTATTTTTCCATATCCCATTCCATAGTTTCTCAAATCAATAGCATAAAGATACGAGTATAAATAAATATCTTCGCCTGTTTGAGTCCTCAAACGTTCAAAGGACAGGTTTGAAACACAATCCTCATAATGATTCTGCACATATTTTTGAATAATTTGCTGAAATACTCCCCAATCCTCCAAGCTCTTTACTGCTACCTGCTCTTTGTCACGAAGCAGGCAAGCTACTCCACTCATTTGCGCAGAACCTGGATACAATGCAAAATTGGCGTAGGCATCCCCTGATTCCAAAATACCAAACTTCCAGTCATATGGTGCATCCACATAATATTGTCCCCTTGCCCACACTCCTGTCTGACCAGTTTGTTTCTTAATGTAAATAGGTTGTATGAGCTGTAATGTCATACCTGGATAAATCATACCTGATTCGTTGATGCAATCTGCATTGTATTCAATAAGTTGAGGATATCGTGTGCCATCTCCCCATACAGTTTCTGCGATTTCCCACAGACAATCTCCGGCAACCACTTGATATTCTCCTTTGTCCTCTGTCAGCAAAAGATATTCCTCATCTGTTTTATCTGGAATCTCATAGAC
>CAJUHQ010000194.1 GCA_910586095.1 uncultured Lachnospiraceae bacterium
CAGGCATACAAATCAGGATGGGTGAAATTTTAATTTCACACTAACTCCCATCTGCACGCTTTTACAGATACTTGAATCAAAATGGGAAAATTTTATATTTCGCGCAATAATCGCTTAATCTACAAAATATGTTAAAGTTACTTAGTTTTTTCTTATCATACCACGAACCTTTTCAAATAGCTATCATTTTATTTGCAAATACATTGAAGCAAATAAAATCTTATGATAAAATTAGAATAAATAAAAAGTATAAAACTTCTAAATCTCACACTAATTCCCATGTCGCAGCTTTGCTGTAATTCAAATCCGAATGAAAAACGCTGTTTTCGGCGTTACAAGTACTTTTCACACTAATTATTTATACTATAGATAGTGGTTATATCTAAAAGTGCTCATTTTCTTTCCTCATAAATTTTACATTTTCTTTACATTTTTTACTAATTGTTACCCTATTTTTATGATATCTTAAAAATTTTGTAAATATTTTTTTGTGATTAGGCTTGCGCAAACAGCCTTCTACATATATAATATTGTTGACCATAACTATTGTCATAATGACGTACCTACTTGCGTAGATATTCTCTATAATATAGTAGGGCAATCTGTGAAAGGAGTTTTAATACCATGAAAAAATATACCCACTCGGTAATTGTTCTTTTTATCTGCATGTTAATTTTGGCTCCATCAACAGTGTATGCAGAGGAATTGGTAAACATGCCCGTTTTCTCGATTGTACAGGCTATAACAGGTGCTTCTTTATCAAGTGACAACCTAACTGAAAGTCTTACAGTACGACTGAATTATTACTTAACGGACAGTTTTACTAATGGAAAAATCGATGCTCAAAAATACAATGATATCTTATCAAGTGGTATGGTTTCTGAGACAGCTTTCTTTGAAAATTCTGTTTTTGTGGGTGATTCTCTTACAGTAGGACTTGAAAAATATTGTAAATCCCATGATTCTATCGCCTCAGACACCACATATTTTCTAGCGCGAGTAAGTTGTTCTGCCAAGGCGGCGATCTCCAATAACGCCCTTACAAAACATGCTAAAATCATGCCTCTCTATAACGGAAAGGTACAATATATAGAAGATTCTATTTCTCAACTTCCCAATGTAAACAAAATGTTTATCTGTTATGGCATGAATGATTTAACTGGCAGCACCCCAAAAGAATTTGTTGCTGATCTTCAAATTTTAATTGATCGAATTGTTGCCAAAACCCCAGATTTGCAAGTATATGTGATCTCTATTCCCTGTGTCATGGCAAATGTAAACACAGGTTATCTAAACAACAAGAACATACAAGTTACAAATGATTTACTTCAGGATGTATGCGTAGAAAATAATTGGGGCTTTATTAATATTTCTGAATACCTTATGGGACAGGATCATTCTCTACGCCCTGAGTTTAGCTCGGACAACTATGTACATGAGAACAATAAAGCATATGCTGTGTGGAATAACGTATTAAAAGATTACGCTTTTATGGAAATTACAAAATAAAAAAGTGGGAACTTCCCACTTTTTTATTTGTATATATTAACTAGTTATACAATATCGCCACACTCGCTAAATGCAATGAGAAAAGTCCATAAACCGATCCTCTCCATCTGGTTCTATATTTGACAGTTTCACTGCTATAAACTTTTTCTTGTGTGAAATCGCTTCATCTAACTTCTTCTCTCCTGCACTTATCGTAAATACACCACACTTTTCACAGACCGCCACATAATCTGCTTCTGCTGCCTGTGTTGCATACTCTGTCCTATGTATTGACGAAGGATTCAATTCTATAAGTTTCTCAAACCTTCCTGCCCGATACGCTTCCAATTGATCTAGAATCTCTTGTGCAATTTCTTGAGGGGAGGCATTTGTACTCTCAATCACCAAATTATAATTGTTCATATCATAATAGTCAATTCCATAAATTTCTTGGTATCGAACCGTTTCCAATTTTTGGCGGTGAATCAATGCCTTCTTACAATCATCTTGTGATGGGTAGGATTCTGAGTTTGCACGAAGACTATCGTGAAAAACTCGTCGACTTGCTTCATCAATATCTGTAATTAAAAACACTTTAAAACTCTTAGGAGCAAAATGCCACGCTAAACGTGAATCAAAGATAACATGATCGCGTTCCTCTCCGATTTTGGTAGTAGTATTATCAATCATTGTATCAACAGAACGATCCCCGCGGCTTGCCGCCTCATTTACCTGCTTATTAAACTCCTCGACAGAAAGTCCCTTTTCCATAGCAAGCTGTCTAAAAATATTCCCTGTTGAAATAATCTCATAACCATTTTCCTTCAATATTTTTGCCACACTTGATTTTCCGCTCCCAAGATTTCCTGTAATTGCAATATTCATCTTTTACACCTCTTGCGTACTCCACACGCATGCTAATCAATAGGTTAAACTACTATTATAATTCACAATTGTTTACTGTGCGTGGGAATGGTATGACATCTCTAATATTTCCCATACTCGTCAGATACATGACACAGCGCTCAAAACCCAATCCAAATCCTGCATGTCGTGCACTCCCATAACGTCTCAAATCAAGATAGAAATCATAATCCTCTGTACGAAGATTGCACTCTTTCATCCTCTGCTCAAGTACCTCTAACTTGTCCTCTCTCTGACTTCCACCAATAATCTCTCCAATACCAGGAACCAGACAATCCATTGCCGCTACAGTTTTGCCATCATCATTTAACTTCATATAAAATGCTTTGATTTCTTTTGGATAATCTGTGACAAACACAGGTCTTCCAAAAAGTTCTTCTGTCAAATATCGCTCATGCTCCGTCTGCAAATCGCATCCCCAAGATACTTTATATTCAAACCGATCATTATGCTTTTCTAACTCTGTAATCGCATCTGTATATGTGATATGCCCAAACTCAGAATTTGCCACATGTTTAAGCCGTTCAATCAACCCTTTATCCACAAACTGATTAAAAAAGTTCATTTCCTCCGGAGCATGCTCAAGTACATAATTAATAATGTACTTGAGCATCCCTTCTGCCAACATCATATCATCTTTTAGATCTGCAAATGCAATCTCTGGCTCAATCATCCAAAACTCTGCCGCATGGCGAGTTGTATTGGAGTTCTCTGCACGAAAAGTTGGACCAAATGTATAAATATTCTTAAAGGCCATCGCATACGTCTCACCATTAAGCTGACCACTCACAGTAAGATTAGTAGGTTTATTAAAGAAGTCCTTACTAAAATCTACAGCGCCATCAACCATTGGCAGATTATTTAAATCAAGAGTCGTTACCTGGAACATCTCTCCTGCACCTTCACAGTCACTTCCTGTTATAATAGGAGTGTGAACATACACAAAATCCCGTTCCTGGAAAAACTTATGAATAGCATATGCACAAAGAGAACGCACACGAAATACTGCCTGAAAGGTATTGGTACGCGCTCTTAAATGAGAGATTGTTCTAAGATACTCAAAACTATGTCTCTTTTTCTGCAACGGATAATCTGGCGCAGAATCGCCTTCTACTACCACTTTTGTCGCCTGTAACTCAAATGGCTGCTTTGCATCTGGTGTTAGTGTCACAATACCCGTTGTAATTATTGCAGCCCCTACATTCAGTTTGGAAATAGCAGCAAAATTGTCTAAAGAATCACTGTACACTACCTGTAATGGCTCAAAAAATGTTCCATCGTTGACCACCAAAAATCCAAACGACTTCGAATCCCGTTTACTCCGAAGCCATCCTCCAACAGTAACTTCCTGGTTCTCATACTCCTTGTAATTGCGAAATAGTTCACGTATGTTCATCATAATAATCCTCCATACTGCTTTTTTGTATTTTTTCAATGTGAATTTAGTCATTAAAGCGATTTTTTCAATCTACTAATTCTCCACATTACAAATATCTTATATAGACATTTGTACAAATTTGTAGGTTCCTTCTTTCCTACTCTTTCCCTTCTCAAATGTACTGATAGCATTTTCATTCCTATATGCGATTCTAGTACACAAAAAAAGTCCGTCACATGCTTTCCATTATACCCTTTTCAGGCTATGTACGCA
>CAJUHQ010000195.1 GCA_910586095.1 uncultured Lachnospiraceae bacterium
CACAAAATGCCAAAAGCAGGCATTTTGGCGTCATACGGTCAGCGCAGCACGTGCGTAGACCTACAGCAAGGATTTGAAGACTTTCATAGTAATGTCCTCAAGTTTGCCAGGCAATGAACTTTCTCACAAAATTGTTTTAAAAAAAGTTCTTTTCAAATGATGTGTCATATGATATCATGATATATAGTTATAAAAACTATATTAAATGGTTCAAGAAGCGGAAAGGCAAAAACTTATGAAATACAAAATAGTAGTTGATAGCTGCTGCGAATTGCCGCAGAATTTGAAAGTTGATGAACGGTTTGAGATTGTACCATTGACCTTGATTGTTGGGGATCAATATGAAAAAGAGGATAATGAGGCATTTAATCAAAAGGAGTTTCTTGACGCAGTAGCGTCTTGTCCACAATGCCCCAAATCTGCTTGTCCATCGCCTGAGCGTTATATGCAAGCATACACTACAGAGGCAGAGCATGTTTATGCGGTTACACTATCGTCAAAACTAAGTGGTAGTTATAATAGTGCTGTGTTGGGGCAAAAGCTGTATCATGAAAAATATGGAGACAAGCAAATTCATATTTTTGATTCGCGATCTGCATCATGCGGAGAGACACAGATTGCGGTCAAGCTTGCAGAGTGGGAGGAAGCAGGCTTCTCTTTTGAGGAGATTGTTGATAAAGCAGAAGCGTTTATACGCAAGATGCATACGTATTTTGTGTTAGACAATTTAGATACACTGCGCAAAAATGGCAGACTTTCTGGTGTTAAGGCACTAGTGGCCTCTACCTTGAACATCAAGCCAGTTATGGCAGGAGATGATGGAAGTATTGTACAGTTAGGGCAAGCAGTGGGAATCAAGAAAGCACTTGCCAAGATGGTGGAACATGTGCTGACAGATGTCATAGAACCAGAGAAAAAGAACTTGATGATTACACACTGTAACAATTTGCAGCGTGCAGAGAGTGTAAAAAAGTTGCTTTTGGCAAAAGCTACTTTTAAAGATATATGGATTATGGACACAGCAGGTATTAGCAGTATGTATGCTAATGATGGCGGTGTGATTGTAACCGTATAAAAAGTATATAGAAAAACGTTAGGCGCTCAATGGCTTAACGTTTTTCTTTTTATGCACAGCCCATGCAGAGGAAATAAGCCGCTATGCGGCGCACGGCGAGTAGGAAACTGTCCGATAAACGGGAAGTAGTCATTATCGTTCAATAATATATGATATCCCTTTATAAAGATTTTCTACTATATTTTCTATTGAACTATCTTTTTCATCAAAATAAAAGTATGGTTCTTGTAGTAAGTCTTTTCTTTTATCTAAAGCCTCGAACGATACATAACGATGCGGGTGAAATCCTTCTGGTTCAACGACTAACTCAGCAAGATAATTCGTACTTTCAATAATGTACCGCAAATAATCTTCATGTTCCACAAGAAATTCTACATCTATTTCGTTACCGTACATCTCTTGAACAGTTCTAATCCACATTTGTATTGTATCTATAAGTTCATATAGTTTCATTACTGTTACCCTACAATTTCTCCTTTAATCACACAATTATCGCTGTATCTTACATCACATTATAAAAATTTTATGTACTTTGATTGTCGGTTAGTCAAACCTCTCATTTAGAATTACCTATTTATTTTTTGGATTTTGTATCATACTATTATATTTATTACATTCTAATTCCATGTTCTTCAAGTCCAAGCATTGTTTTCAAGCTGCAAATTTTCTCCAGAAATATATTTTTGATAAAGAATATTTGGCAGTATTAACCAAATCACTTATATGATTGTTACACTATTCCAATTCTTTGATAAGAAGTTCTTTTTTCTTCTGTGTCCATATTATCATGTTTACGGATTTTAGTATCAATGCGTTGTATCTGTGTATCTTCAACGCGTATCATAAGATTAAAATTCCTATCAAAGAATCATTATGCACAATTTTCTTAAAATCTATCTTATCACGCATTTTTTCATGTTTTTCTTGTCTTTGATAATGGTACACAATATTTGTGTTCATTGCATACAAGAATTACACCAAAAAGGGGCGCTCATCTTTCCTTGTCTGTGGCGATACAGAAAAGACGCTTGTCAATGTCTTTGCGCAAATAGTTACATATAGCTTTGTAGGATTACAATACATGTGTTACAACTGAATATTTAAGAAGTAGAGTTACTTCTTTTGTGTTATAATTTAGTCACCACAACAAAACAAACAAAAAGGAGTTTTCTGCTATGGCTATTATAACACAAATTATGAGGTATCGTCTATTATTCATTAAATATACAGATACATATGGCGTTACTAAGGCGGCTATGAAATACAAACAATAGACAGTATAATGCCACTCATATGTTTCTTTACTATGAAAGTCTTTGAATCCTTGCTGTAGGTCTGCGCATGTACTGCGCTGACCATATGGCGCCAAAATGCCTGCTTTTGGCATTTTGTGTGCATCCCCGAAGGATTCATAGTAAACCCCTTTCATCTATAGTGGTGCCTGATGACAGGCATGGGGGTTTACTATGAAAGTAAAGAACAACTTTCATAGTAAGGATGGCCATGCGGCCCGTCAAACGGCAGGCTGAGTATGATGGGAGTTTACTATGAAAGTAAAGGGAAAGTAAAGGGAAAGTAAAGGACAACTTTCATAGTAAGGATGGCCGTTTAGAAAGAAATATGTCTATTAAAGAGTTAAGTAAGGGTGACTATATGCATAAGAGTGAGATTTTTACCATAATAGGAGAAAAATATGATTTATATTGTAGATAATATTTTAAATTATTTCATATATCTGTTTATTGTTTATTTTGGATTTAAGGTAAGTCCAAGAAAAAGCAAATTTTTTCTTAGTATGTCGGTGTTGATTGTATTTTTTGCGGGTGCTTTCAACGCATATTTCGATATAAACTCCCCTCTTGTTTATATATTTTGGAGTGTACTTTCTATTAGTTTATTTTTTGATGATCGGATAGGGCGACTGTTCGTATTAAGCGCAGCCCTCATGTATTTTACTGGAATCATGGATACATTTAGTGTTATGTTGATACAGGTTATAATGATAGGCGGGGGAATTAGCAGTACAGATATTGCCTGGTGGATGGAACCGGCTTATTTGATTTCGTTTGTAATATATCTTTTGGCATACCTGCGGATTCTTAAAAAGCATGAAGTTTATCTGTGTGATATAGAGTTCAAATACAAGTTTGCGCTTTTTGTGCAAGGCAGTATTTTTCAACTGTTTTATAATTTTGTTTTCGTTTTTTTTAATGAGAATCACACAATGTATGGTTGGGATGCATATGTAGTATTTTTTATCAGTATTGTGGGAGTAATTTATTCGGTTTTCCTCACGCTCAGCCTTGCTGTTAAAAATATACTGTCAAACAGACAAAACAGAGAACTTCAATCTTTTATGTATATGCAAAAACAGCAATACGATTATCAGTTACAGCAGTCGGTAGCTGTACGGCGTTTTAAACATGATTTGATAAATCATATTGGCGTTCTTAGAGAGCTAATGAACGAGAAAAAAACAGAAGAAGCCAAAGCGTACATAGATACGATCTGGAATATTCAGGATGAGTTTGACTTAAGGATTCATACAGGAGATAGTTTTCTAGATATTATTGTGAATTATTATTTGTATTTGGCAATAAAGGAAAATATAGAGTTTGTTGTTTTGGGAAAGCTAACCGAAAAAATGCCTCTTGAGATGTTTGATATTACCACATTGATGGGGAATATATTGCAAAACGCTTTTGAAGCAGCGATAAAAGCAGATATTCCTAAAATACGTGTTGAACTTGTAGAACATAAGAAGGAAATTTTTATTGTTGTCAGTAACAG
>CAJUHQ010000196.1 GCA_910586095.1 uncultured Lachnospiraceae bacterium
TTTTTTGAAAAATTTCAACTAAATCTTTAAATTTCTTGTAGTTAAATGTCGTTTGGGATACTAAACAGAGTTTTTCGCCCGATTTCGCCTGAAAATTCAAGGCTTCTTCCTGTGATTCTATAACGATTGCAGGTGTCTTAGACCAGCCTTTGATCCCTTCAACCTCAGGATGCCCATCATTTCCAATAATAATAATTTGTCTGCCGTCTGCCGATTCCTTCTCTACAATATTGTGTATCCGTTTTACAAAGGGACAAGTGGCGTCAATACATTCTAGTCCTCGTTGTTTTAATAATTCATAGATTTCTTTGGGAACTCCGTGAGAACGTATGATGACACTGCCTTGTTCTAGCACCTCTAACTCCTTTCTAGAATTTAGCACTGTCACTCCTTTTCTTTCTAAATCTTTGACTACCTCTTCATTGTGAATAATCGGGCCATACGTATAAATTTTATCTTGTTTGTCCACCTGTTCATAGACAGCGTCCACTGCGCGCTTTACACCAAAACAAAATCCTGATGATTGAGCTACAACTACTTTCATCAAACCAGCTCCCTTCTGATACTATGAAAGTCTTCAACTTTCATAGTATGGATGGCCATGCGGCCTGAAATGATATATGGCATTTCAGAAATTACATGATGTGAGTTTACTGTGAAAGTCTTCGACTTTCATAGTATGGATGGCCATGCGGCCTGAAATGATATATGGCATTTCAGGAATTAAAACGGGTCAACACAGTTTGAGAATGGCATCTGCCACTTGCTCTATTGTCATGTCTGACGAATCTAGTAACATTGCATCTTCTGCCTGCCTTAGAGGCGAAATCTCTCTGTGCATATCCTGGTAATCACGATCTATAATGTCCTTCTCTATTGTTTCAAGGTCACATTCTTGTCCCTTGGATTGTAACTCCTCAAACCGTCTGATTGCCCGCACATGGCTACTAGCTGTAAGATAAATTTTTACATTGGCATCTGGAAGCACACAAGTTCCAATGTCTCTTCCATCCATCACAACACACTCTTTTTTAGCTAATGCCTGCTGTAACTCTACCATTTTTTTTCTTACATCCTTATTGACACTAATTGCAGATGTCATCTTTCCAACCTCTTCTGTACGAATCAGGCCATTCACATTTCTTCCATTAAGCCATACAATCTGCTCACCATTCTCGTAAGTAATTGTAACATCTGCATTTTGAACATTTGTACTGATCTTTTCCTGTTCTTTTGCATCTATTCCTGCTTCCATAAAATACAATGCCACAGCACGATACATTGCTCCTGTATCTACATATATATATCCTTTTTTCTTTGCAACTATTTTTGCTATAGTACTTTTACCTGCCCCTGCAGGCCCATCTATTGCAATACTGTAACTCATACAACTCCTCCATGCCACTTTTATTTTTATCAAGGCAAACTCTCAATTTTTAACTTAATGCCACATACTGCCAAAAGCTCGCAAGGCATTTGCTCAAATTGTCCATATCTATTGATAGTTTTAACAAATTCCATATTTTCATTCATTTTGCAAACAAGAGGCACTTTGGCCTGCTAGATATCCTGTTGACCATGCAATCTGCAAGTTGAAACCTCCTGTCAACGCATCCAAATCCATAACTTCCCCTGCAAAGTACAATCCTTTTACAAACTTTGATTCCATCGATGACGGCGAAATCTCACTGACTGCCACGCCGCCTTTTGTAATAATTGCCTCATTATAATCGCGAAGCCCCACAATAGTTAATTCCATGTGTTTAATCTGTTCTACAAAGCGTTCTCGCTCCTGTCTTGTCACTTCATTTACCTTCTTATTGGGAGCAATTCCCGAAAGAGTAGGCATAATTGGAACTAATTTTGCAGGAAACATATTACTTATAGCATTTTTAAACTGTTTATTTTTATTTTCATCAAATTCACGCAAAATTCGCCTGTCTAATTGTTCTCGACTCAAGGCAGGTTTTAAATCAATAATCAGTTTTGCCTTACTCTTATTCACCTTTTCTTTACAAGTGTGATGTACGTAATAGCTGCTAGCACGAAGCATTAGCGGTCCGCTCACGCCATAGTGTGTAAATAACATCTCTCCAAAATCTGAATAAATCTGTCGCGAATTTATCTCCACAGTTGCCTGCACATTTTTCAGTGAAAGACCTTGCAAAGTATGACACCAGTTCTCTTCTATAACAAATGGAACAAGCGCCGGTGTTAGTGGAACAATACTGTGACCACACTCCTTTGCAAATCGATATCCATCTCCTGTCGAACCAGTCAGTTCATAAGAACGACCACCAGTTGCTATAATTAAGCAATCTGCTTGTATCCACCTTCTTTTTCCAGAGCTTTTATCATAAATCTCAACTGCTGCAATTTTTGTCTGTTGCTTTGCCTTCTTTTTTTTGCGCTCTCTCTGTTGCGTAGAATCTTCATGATCTGATTCTAATGAACTTAGCCGAATCGTTCTCGCCTCACTTCTTAGTTCAATCTGTACGCCAAGATACTTTAACTTCTGTTCCAATACCTTTATAATATCTGAACTGTGATCCGACTGTGGGAAAACCCTCTGTCCCCGCTCAATCTTAAGCGGACACCCTGCTTCCTCAAAAAAACGTATTACTTCTTGGTTATCAAAACCATATATCGCACTGTAAAGAAACTTTTCATGTTCCATGACATGTTGAAAAAAATCTGTGACCTCGCAGGCATTTGTCACATTGCATCTACCTTTTCCAGTGATAAAAAGTTTCTTTCCCAATTTTTCATTCTTTTCTAACAGCAGAATTCGATGTTTTTTTTCATGATCTGCTTTTGCTGCTGCAATCGCTGCCATCATTCCCGCCGCTCCGCCGCCAATAATCACAATATTGGCCATATCAATCCTCCATTTAAACTTATTTGTTTGACAATATTTTTTACTTTCTTTTTGTCATCTGCGCCTGTAAGGGGGTGTTTAACATTTCCTCATCAATAAAGTTAATCTCATCTTTTAAATACACTTGATAATTATCCCACGCATATTCCAATGCCTCTAGATTTTTTCTAACTTCATCTGGTCTGCGCAGACATAGTGCCACTACCAGCGCATTGATAAGACTTAAGGGAGCAACTAGCGAATCGACAATTGAAACCATATCACTTCGTGCCATCAAATTGCATGAAGAGTACAAACACATTGGTGAATGAATTGTATCTGTGATCGTAATCACTTTTGCATTTCTATCATTTGCCATCTCTATCGCCTTTAAAGTACGCATAGAATACCGTGGAAAGCTAATTCCTATCATAGCGTCCTTCTCACTAATTCGCAACATTTGCTCAAATGTCTCAGATGTACTAGTCGAGTCTAACAAATACACATCGCCTCTAATCATATTGAGATAAAATTGCAAAAATTCTGCGAGAGGCTTACTACTCCTAAGCCCAATAATATAGATATGTTTTGCACCCAAAATAATGTCAACTGCCGCTTCAAACATCTGCGGATCGACATGATTGATTGTATCCTCTATCTTTTCAATATCGGCATTGAGCACAGAAGTTAAGATCTCCGACTGTGTGCTTTTGCCATATTTTACGCCCATTCTCTGGATTGTATTGAGCTTGTTCTTAACCCATTGTGCCAAAGCCTCCTGAAATTCGGGATATCCTTCATACTCC
>CAJUHQ010000197.1 GCA_910586095.1 uncultured Lachnospiraceae bacterium
TGCTTTAGCATGCACTCCAATCAGGATGGGTGAAATTTTATATTTCACCTTAACTTTATTAGGTTTTAAAAATAGAACTAAAGACTCAAAAAACCAAAACGCTATGATTGTCAGACTGCTGACATATTGTATTGGGATGTTCATGCCATGTGCTGCATAGTGATATATTTTCTGATTTACATGGATGCTAGTATATATTATTTTTTCGTAATTAGGCAAAATAAAAAGCCATAGATTTTACTCTATAGCTAATTTCCTTAAAAGATAAAGATAGATACTTGTCAATGATATGTTCCAATCCCGTTTCAAAAAATATATTGCGAACTATTCATTTTTAATTGACTGCTAAATGCTATTCAATATGTTCTAAAAAATCCTCATATTCCTTAGCAAAATAGGCAAAACTACCGCCAATCTCCAATGTAGAAATTTCCTTGTTTAATGCTTGCAGAAATTTTGCAATAGCTTCGCGGTATTCTGCAACATTTCGAGTTTTCATCAAATTTGTGTCGGCTGTAATGGCCATTTGAGCAAGAGTACGGAATGTTTCGCGATTGATGCGTTCCGATTCAAGTGCAAATTGCGACGATACTATTCTACTTTGAAAAATGATATCATCAATATGCTTTTCAGTAAGTGATTGCTCATATTGCGTGCCGTTTCCTTTTGTTAATTCCATTAGACGCTCATATTCACCACTCAGAGCTTCACATTCGTGATAAGTCGTTTGCAAAGTATCCGCATATTTCATGATTTTTTCGGTGGCATCTAAACATTTAGTGGGATTGCCTGTTCTTGCGGTTTCAACGGAAGCATTGAAACCGTTAATGTTCATGCTATACACAATGTTGGCTAGTTGAGAAAGAACACGCGATAAATCACGGAGATTTTTGAAATCCTCTGTCACACTTTTTAACACGTTTATGCTTGCGCTTACCTCTTTTGCAATATAAAAGAACGTTCTGCCATGCTCACTCAATGATTTGGCGGCGGCATGTGCTGATGCCGCAGTATTCTCGCCTATCTCAATAGCTTTATTTACCTCTCTAATACACGTTTCAATACAATTTGCAGCTTCTTGTTTAATGTCCTCATTAATCAGTTCAACTGCTTCGTTCATCAAATCAATCATGTGTTCTTTATTGCCCACAAATTGTCTACACAACTTGGCATAGCCTGCATCAATCGCCTCAAATTGGTCTTTTGGCGGGGAAATACGCCCCGTTTCAATGCCACAAAAGAAACGCAGCAGATTCATTTGAAAAACTCCGTCATCAATGTGGCGTATCAAGGCAAATATCTTGTCAAACATTTCAAAAGAGGACGTCCCTCCCGCTGCCAAGTTTCTTACATTTTCATTTCTAAACGCCCATGCAGCCATAACTGCACCACCATAAATGAAAGTGGGCGTTTAGAACCTGATGCACACATGCAACAAGCAGCATGGCGCGTGTACGGACAGCGCAGCAAGTGCGCAGTCCTGATTGAAGATCGAGACTTTTACAGTAACTTGTCTCATGTGCTTAGCAAGGTTGTTCAACTCATTTGCTACAATGGTCGTTGTTGTGCCTTTCTCACCTGCTAACTCTGCCGTTTTATTGGCAAGCGCAACTAGTTTTTCTGCTTCTCCAATGAAATTGCTTAATATTGCGGAAGTTTTTTCTGCATTTTGTCCAATCCTGTTTAATAATTCGTTTGATAACATTACAACTACCTCCGTTTTGTTTGGATTACTATGAAAGTCTTTGACTTTCATAGTATGGATGGCCATGCGGCCCGCCAGACGGCAGGCTGTGCATGATGGAAGTTTACTATGAAAGTCTTTGACTTTCATAGTATGGATAGCCATGCGATCTGAAATGGTATATGACAGTTTCGCAATTGTATGACTATATTTACGATATTCGGAGGGTGTCACGCCGAAGTATGCCTTAAACGCCCGTGTAAAGCCTTCGTGAGAGTCATAACCATATCGAAGCGCAATATCTAAAATTCCGGTATTTCCTGCTTGCACATCACGACAGGCAAGTTGTAATCGGCGATTTTTTACATACTCCATCACAGGTTCGCCAACAATGGCACGAAACAGCCGCTGGTAATGCGTTTTCGAGAAAAATGCCTGTTGTGCCAACTCACCTATATCTATAGTTTGCGTCAAACGGCTTTCAATAAAGTCAATAGAGCCATCGAGTGCATTAGAGTTCTTCAAGCGCGTCCCCCCTTTCTAAATCTCATTTTATTACAAAACGGAATTTTTTTCTTGACTGAAAATACCATAAACTCAACTAAACTTTAGATCTTATCATGCATCGCAAGAATGTACTTGTTGTTCTCAATGCTCTTTTGGCTAGCACAGCATCTCAATCTCTGTCACGCCTTCTAACTTTATTATTACCACAGATGGCACATTCTTTGAAATCTGCTTTTCTGTTTCTAGACATAAAAACGAAACTGTTGCTCTGGTAGATTACTCATCTACTTTTGCAACAGTCCCTTTGTTTGCCTCCCCGAGTTGGGCTCGAACCAACAATCCCGCGGTTAACAGCCGCGTGCTCTACCATTGTATGATATGCAACCGGAAAATGTCTTGCAGAATGTTAAGTCCACTGCCTCCTGTCTTCTTCCGTTTTCCTACTCGTTATAATAGGATACATATAACAGCACCACATCTTTAATGTCAGAAATGGTCATTTCGCGGATTGTCATTATATAAATCCTTTCTTACTCTAGCTGAAATATGCTTTCTTATAGACTCCGTCCTTGATACTGTATGGTCACCACATAGACCGTTTTTTGTAACTCATCAATACGGAAAATGGCGATATAGTTATCAACCAGCAACTGTCTGTAACCCTTTCCGGCATATCTGCCCTCGTTACGCTCTTGGTGGGACTGTGGAAAGGTGTCCAAACTTAAAACCGCTTTCTTAATACGGTCAACTTGTCCTTTGGTATTTTCAGGAGCCAATTTCTCATTTGCAATATATTCGTATATGTGATCTAATTCACGGATAGCTCTAGGGTTAAACTTTACCTTGTATTTATCCAAAATGTTTTTTCTCCAATTCGGCAAAAACTATCTCTGCGTCAACTATTTCTGCTCCGTTAACAATTTCCTGCTCGGAATCGAAAATAGCTTGGTCAATGCGGTTCATTCTTGCAAATTTATCATACAATTCACTACTCATTACAACCAGGTCACTATATCCGTTTTTGGTAATAAAAATAGGCTCCTGTTCCTTGTGTGCGATATTTGAAATCTCGGTTGTGTTACGTAAATCCTTAATAGGCATAATAAGTGGCATAATGCTTCGCTCCTCTCTTTGACATAATTATAGCATAATTATGCCCACTCGGCAACAAAAAACTCAACGTGATGAAAATTTAGTATATATTATAAAGTGAAAAAATGAGATAATTCAGACTAAAATAGCCATATCACGATTATTCATATGACAAAATGTGTGTAATATCGCTTGGGATATTTCCTAATGAAGTTTTTAAAAATTTAGGCACAAGGTCAATATGTTTCAGTCGTTCCAGAGGTATCCAATACAAATGTTCATTATTTTGATCTGTACTGATACCACTGACAATCCTTATGTCTGCTTCCCTCATTAAGTAGAAAAACACAAGTTCCCGA
>CAJUHQ010000198.1 GCA_910586095.1 uncultured Lachnospiraceae bacterium
GCTTTTGCAGGCGTACAAATCAGGATGGGTGAAATTTTAATTTCACACTAACTCCTATCTGCATGCTTTAGCATGCACTCCAATCATGAGCGTAAAACTTAGTACTTCTCCGTGAAGCAGCCTCTGCTGCAAGCAGTGAGAAGTACTTCTCACCCTATTACCCCGCTGTTCTTTCAATATCGATCACGCTCTCTATCATTCTGATCTTATCTATAACAGCTCTGAGTTCCTCTCCATTCCCAATCTCAAACGCCATATCCATTGTGACGACATTTTGTTTGTTGGTCCTAGTGTTGACGGATCGAATATCAATATTTTTTTCTGTCAATGCCTTTGATACATCTGCTAACAAACCACTTCTGTCATGCGCATAGATCACAATCTCCGCCAAATATTTCTCACTCTGGTCTTTTGTAATTTCTGGCTCCCACTCAGCATCAATTAATCTCGACCTCTCCAAATCAGACAAATTTAAAATATTAATACAATCTGTCCTGTGTATAGAAACACCGCGTCCTCTAGTGACAAATCCCACAATTTCGTCCCCTGGAACAGGTGCACAACACCGTGAAAAACGCACTGCTACATCATGAATCCCCTTTACTGTAATCCCATTTCTACCACGTGGTTTCATAGGCTTACTAGCAATCGTTTCTTGAATGGCGGTAAGTAAGTCCTCGTTCGTCTCTTGCTTCTTGTGATCTCGCGCATACAACTCTTGCATGCGATTGATAATTTGCCCTTCCTTGAGTGCGCCATGCCCAATCGCAGCAAGTACAGCTTCCCAATTTTTAAAACCATACTTGCGCATGATCTGACTTTGATACTCTGGAATAACGATTTCTATGATATTGATACTTTTTGACTTGCAGTAGTTGTGGATTAACTCTCTTCCCTTAATGATATTGTCCTCTTTGAACTCATTCTTAAACCACTGCATAATCTTGGTTTTTGCCTGTGCTGACTTTACGATATTGAGCCAGTCACGGCTTGGCCCCTTGGAATTTTGGGAAGTCATAATTTCAATGCAATCCCCATTGCCAATCTGATAATCAATCGTAACCAGTTTGCCATTCACCCGTGCACCGATCATTTTATTTCCCACTGCACTGTGTACACTATAAGCAAAATCAATTGGCGTGGAACCCGCTGGAAGGTTTTTGACATCCCCTGATGGAGTAAAGCAATATACATGGTCAGAAAACAGATCTAAATCACTCTTTAACAAGTTCATAAATTCTCTATTGTCTGACATGTCCTTTTGCCATTCCAAAATCTGGCTGAGCCAAGCCAGTTTTGCCTCTTCTCCTCCTGTAGAAACCTTTCCATCGCTCGCCTCTTTATATTTCCAATGTGCGGCGATCCCGTACTCTGCTACACGATGCATCTCATACGTTCGAATCTGAATCTCAAATGGCGTTCCTGTGGAGCCAATCAGAGTTGTGTGAAGGGATTGATACATATTCGCCTTTGGCATAGCAATATAATCTTTAAAGCGTCCTGGCATTGGTTTATACATCTCATGTATCACACCGAGCGCTGCATAACAATCTTTGACAGAATTCACAATAATGCGAACTGCAAACAAATCATAAATCTGATCTATGGTCTTATCCTGATTCTTCATTTTTTTATAAATACTAAAAAAATGCTTCACTCGCCCGTCAATCTGCGCTTCTATCCCTGCACTTGTAATATGCTCCGAAACTTCATCCACAATGTCTTGCACATACTTCTCACGTGCATCCTTTTTAAGCGCAATTTTTTCTACCAAATCATAGTAGGCATCTGCCTCTAAATATTTTAATGAAAGATCGTCCAACTCTATTTTGATCTTTGAGATTCCAAGTCGCTCTGCAAGTGGAGAATAGATATCTAATGTTTCACGTGCAATACGTTTTTGGCTCTCTGGCGATTTGTACTTTAATGTGCGCATATTGTGCAGTCTGTCTGCGAGCTTAATCAAAATCACGCGGATGTCTTTCGCCATCGCAAGAAACATTTTTCGAAGATTCTCTGCCTGCAACTCTTCGCGACTAGTCTGTCTATCTGGTGCTGCCTCTCCTGTATACTGCAACTGTTCTAGTTTTGTCACACCATCAACCAACAGTTCTACATCTGGTCCAAACTGTTCTTTTAGCTCTTCATTTGTCATAATGGTATCTTCAACTACATCATGCAAAAGCCCCGCGATGATTGTTTCCTTGTCCAACTCCAAATCCGCCAATATGATCGCTACACACAACGGATGAATAATATAAGGTTCTCCCGACTTTCTCACCTGGTCTTTGTGTGCCTCACATGCTGTAGCATACGCCTTATCAATCATAGAAATATCATCAGACGGATGATATTTGTGCACACGCCGAATAAGCCCTTGATATAAATCATTGGGACTTTGAAACTCTTTGATATATTCTATTCTTCTGTCGTCTGTCTTTTTTGGCTTAGTTTTGCTTCCGGTAATGATAAGGGAATCCTCATAAGCTCCTGCCTTAGTCTGTTTTTCATCTGTCACTTTGTATCACCAGCCATATCCAAAATTACTATATACGGAATTCATTTTTTACAGACAATATTGTTGCCTGTCACCACTTACTTTCCTTCATATGTTATCGCTGAATCAAGTCTATATCCTGTAAGTTTCTCTCTTCCATTGAGTCCTGCAAGCTCCATCAGCACTAAGATGCCTACAACTTCTCCGCCTAGTGAATTGATGAGTTTAACAATGGCCTCGATCGTTCCACCCGTCGCAATCAAATCATCTACTACAAGAACTTTCTGTCCAGGTTTAATAGAATCCTTGTGCATTTCTATCGTTGCCTTACCATATTCTAGATCATAATCGGCAGAAACAGTCTCAGAAGGAAGTTTTCCTTTTTTTCTAATCAGCACAAACGGCTTGTGATTGTTATATGCAATCGGTGTACCAAAAATAAAACCTCGCGACTCTGCACCGGCTACCACATCATAGTCTAGATCTTTTACCAAATCCTGCATGGTATCAATAGCAAGCTGTAATCCGTCTGCATCTTGCAACACACTTGTGACATCGCGAAACAAAATACCTGGCTCTGGGAAATCTGGTATCGTTCTTACATATTCTTCCAACTTTTTCATATTGTATTCTCCTATTTCTAAAATATGTTGTTACATTTATAAATTTCCTGTAAATATTATATTATTATTTTTTGTATTCGTCAATCTGTATGTTTTTATTCGGTACAAGAGTGCCTTTTTTTCTCCACTTCACTATAATTTTCCTGCTTTAACAACGCTGCCTATATCTGTGGACAGCGTTTGCTGCCTATATCTGTGGGCAGCGTTCGCTGCATATATCTGTGAGCAGCGTTTGCTGCATAAGTTCCTCTCTGCGTCTGTGTTCATAAAAAAGCCCAGGGCGACATTCTATGTCTTCCCTGGGCTTTACCACCTTACTTTTTATTGTCCTATTTCTTTTATATTTATTTCTTTAATGGGCTTTTTCTATAAATAATGTCATCGCGCGCTGGTCCATTTCCAATCAATGTAATAGGATATCCTATTTGTTCCTCTATAAATTCAATGTATGCACGACAATTCTCTGGGAGCTCCTCATAACTTTTAATCCCTCTAATAT
>CAJUHQ010000199.1 GCA_910586095.1 uncultured Lachnospiraceae bacterium
TTATAAAGATCCGGATGAATTTATCAAAAATTTAGGACAAGCTTCGTTCCAAGAGCGCATAGACCATGCAGAAAATGCCTTTTTATTTGAGATTCGGATGCTTGAGCGGGAGTTTGATTTGCAGGACCCAGAGGGAAAAACAAATTTCCACAACCAGATTGCGCGACGACTTTGTGAGTTTAGGGAGGATGTAGAGCGGGAGAATTATCTAGAGGCAGTGGCGCAAAAGTATCATATTGGTTTTGAAAACCTGCGCAAGTTAGTGATAAATATGGCAGCAAAAACGGGTGGTTACGCTACAACTGCGCTAGAGAGGCCGCGTTCTGGCGTACAAAATAGAAAACGTGCTACACCTGAGGAAAAAGCAAAAAAGTCACAACGATTGCTGCTTACATGGCTTACGGATTATCCGCAGTTGTATGACAAGATTAAAAATTATATTACGCCAGAGGATTTTACAGTGGACCTGTACAGCAAAGTGGCAAAACGTATGTTTGAAGATATTGAACAAAATCGTTTGAATCCAGCAGGAATCATCAATATGTTTGAGGATGAGAAGGAACAAAGTGAGGCAGCTTCTTTGTTTACTACTAGTATTCCAGAGCTAGAGAGCCAGCAGGAGAAGGAGAAAGCTTTTCATGATATCTTAATCAGTGTGAAAAAGAATAGTTATGAATATTATTCGGCAAGGTCCGGTGTGGATATTTTGGCATTGAGTAAGGTGATTGAAGGCAAAAAAGCACTGGAAGAACTTAACAAAACGCATATTTCTTTAAATTAAGGATAAAAATATATGGTATGGAGGATTGACCAGAATGGATGAAAACACACAAGCAAAGTTTGAAGCGAAATTAAAGGAACTCCTTGCGATTGCAAAGAAAAAAAGAAATGTATTGGAGTATCAGGAAATTAGTGAGTTTTTCAAGGACATGCCGCTCGAAGAAGAACAGTTTGAGCGGATTCTTGACGCGCTTGAGCAAAACAATGTGGATGTGCTGCGCATAACTGACGATGACGACCTTCCAGATGATGATCTTCTTTTGGTGGATGACGAAGATATTGATGTAGATGTTGATGTGGAGAACATCGATCTGTCCATACCAGATGGAGTGGGGATAGAAGATCCTGTCAGAATGTATCTGAAAGAGATTGGCAAAGTGCCACTTTTAAGCGCAGATGAAGAGATTGAGCTCGCAAAAAAGATGGAATTAGGAAACGCAGAGGCAAAGAAAAGATTGGCAGAGGCAAATCTTCGTCTAGTAGTGAGTATCGCAAAACGGTATGTAGGAAGAGGCATGTTGTTTTTAGATTTGATACAAGAGGGAAATTTGGGTTTAATCAAAGCAGTAGAGAAATTTGATTACCGAAAAGGATATAAGTTTTCTACCTATGCGACATGGTGGATTCGTCAGGCGATAACTAGAGCAATAGCAGATCAGGCGCGAACCATTCGTATTCCAGTGCACATGGTAGAAACGATCAATAAGTTGATTCGCGTGAGCAGACAATTGCTTCAAGAACTCGGGCGTGAACCGACTCCAGAGGAAATTGCCAAGGAAATGAATATGCCAGAAGATCGCGTAAGAGAGATTCTAAAGATTTCTCAGGAGCCAGTATCACTAGAGACACCAATTGGAGAGGAAGAAGATAGTCATCTGGGTGATTTTATACAGGATGACAATGTTCCTGTGCCTGCGGATGCTGCTGCGTTTACTCTGCTCAAAGAACAGCTTGTAGAAGTGCTTGATACACTGACAGATAGGGAGCAAAAGGTACTAAGACTTCGGTTTGGATTAGATGATGGGAGAGCGCGCACATTAGAGGAAGTAGGAAAGGAATTTAACGTTACAAGAGAACGTATCCGACAGATCGAAGCAAAGGCACTTCGCAAGCTTCGCCATCCCTCAAGAAGTCGTAAGCTCAAAGATTATCTAGATTAAGAAAATAGAGTTTGAAAAAAGTTTATTTTCAAACAATTGATTGGTATGTGTGTTTAGCAAGAGGTATAGAAATATTGTTGTCAGATAGAATGAGGGCTGTCGTAAGGCTTGTACAGCCCTGCAAAAGTATTGCAGACATAGGTTGCGATCATGGGTATGTAGCGATCGATCTTGTTCAGGGCGGAATATGCAATCAAGTAATTGCTATGGATATTCATAAAGGTCCGTTGGATCGTGCAAACCATCACATTATAGAATATGGGCTGCAAGAGTATATAGAAACGCGTCTGTCTGATGGCACAAGCGCATTGCGTGTGGGAGAAGTAGAAGGCATGATCTGTGCGGGGATGGGCGGAAAACTGATTCTTTCTATATTGGAGTCGGGTAACGCGCTTGTGATGCAGATGCAACAGATCATATTACAACCACAGTCTGAGATTGGTGAAGTGCGCAAGTATTTACGAAAAATGGGATTTTTGATAGAAAAGGAAGATATGGTCTATGAGGATGGAAAATACTATCCCATGATGCGAGTACTGCCAAGAATGATTCAGGAAAATGATATTCAATTAAAAAAAGAGCAATCAGAGCGCTTTTGCAGCGTTCAGGATACATATGGTCCATGTCTTTTAGAAATGGCACATCCTGTTCTAAAGAAGTATTTGCTGCACAAAAGAGAAACACTTAAAAAAATCAGCAAAAATCTGTTGCAACAAAAGTATAATACATCACGTCAACAAAACCGCATAGCGCAGATTGACAAGGAGCTTAGCGATATTACATTTTGTCTATATAATTTTTTTGATAAAGATCAATAAAGTTTGCAAAGGATGAATGTGAACATTGTTCGCGATACAAATTTGTGCCAACGCGCAAAATTGCTGGTCGTTGGCAGCATGAAAAGGAGGAACCATGAAGTGCAGTGAAATCATCAGAAAGCTACAAGAACTTTCTCCAGAGTCTTTTGCAGAGGAGTGGGATAATGTAGGATTGTTAGCAGGTAGGCGCGATAAAGAAGTCAAAACAGTATTGATTGCACTAGATGCTACAGAGGCAGTGATTGAGGAAGCAGTTGCGGTTGGGGCAGATCTGTTGATTACACATCACCCGTTGATTTTTAGAAAACTAAGCAGAGTAAACACAGACGATTTTGTAGGAAGACGAGTATATCGACTGATTCGTGAGGATATCAGCTACTATGTGATGCATACTAATTTTGATGTGATGGGTATGGCAGATGCAGCGGCAGATGAACTTTTGCTCAATGACACAGAAGTGCTCAATGTCACATTTGAGGATGAAATTTCTAAGGAAGGCTGTGGAAGAGTCGGGCGGTTGAATGAACGTATGAGTATAGCAACTCTCGCAGAGCTTGTAAAGGCAAAATTTCATGTGCCAACGGTCAGGGTATTTGGTGAGCTGGGGGATATCGTGGAGACAGCAGCAGTGATGCCAGGTTCAGGAGGTGGATACATAGAAGATGTGTTGCGTGCAAAAGCTGATGTGATGATTACAGGAGACATTAGTCATCATCAGGGAATCGACGCAGTAGAGCAAGGACTTGCAATTATTGATGCAGGGCATCATGGTATAGAGA
>CAJUHQ010000200.1 GCA_910586095.1 uncultured Lachnospiraceae bacterium
CTTTTACTGTCAAGAATCAGCAAAGCAGAAGAACGCTGTCCTATGCGTTCTTCCAAACCATTAAGAGGGTCTAAGACAGTGTCTTTTACTGTCTTAGACCCTCTTAATGGTTATACCAAAGGAGCAAAAATTCGTAGTATGTTATTGATTAAATTATGAACTAGTCCATTCTTTTCATCTGCCAAAGTACGCTCTCTACTTACTTCCATTGACGCCTCAAAGTCTCTTTTTAGATCTTTTAATAAAGATGCTTTATAAAATAATGCATTGCACTCATAATGAAGAAATAGACTTCTATAGTCAAGATTGACTGTTCCAGTCGAACCAATACAATCATCTACTAAACATGCTTTTGCATGTACAAATCCTGGTGTATACTCAAAGATCCGAACACCAGCCTCTAAAAGTTCACCATAATAGCTTCGTGACATTCTATATACAATCTTTTTATCAGGGATTCCTGGCATAATAATACGTACATCTACCCCTCTTTGCGCTGCTCTGATAAACGCATCAAGTAAGTTGTCGCCAATTAGTAAATAAGGGGTGTAAAACCATGCGTAGTCTGTTGATTGACTCAATAAGTCTATATAGAGATTATTACTGGCGGCCTCTTGTCGATTTGGTGAATCGTAATACGGCAAAACATAGCCATCAAATACAGTGGCATGTTCCATACGTGGTACGTCATAATCCAATCCTACTAAGGCTTTGGAAATAGGATCGAATGAAGACACATTCCAGAATTCTATAAACATATATGCATAGCTTCTGACAGCATCCCCTGTTATTTGAAATCCAATATCTTTCCAATGTCCAAATTGACTATCAACATTGATATATTCATCTGCTAAATTAATACCACCACTAAATGCGATCATGCCATCAATTACCATTATCTTGCGATGATCTCTATGATTTAATGCACCACTCAGTACAATTAATGGATTAAATTTTTCACATTTTATTCCCTTTTTAATAAGCGATTTCCTATTTTTAGCAGAGAAAGTGCCAATGCTACCAATATCATCATACAGAACACGAATATCCACACCCTCCTGCACTTTTTGTTCAAGTACAGAGATCATAGTATTCCATAATACTCCTTCTTGTATAATAAAATATTCGATAAACACATATCTTTTTGCATCTTTTAGTGCTGCTATCATCTGTTCAAATAACTGCTCACCAATAGGATAATATGTAGCAGATTCATTTTTTAAAATAGGAAAATGAGTCATTTTTTTAACATAGGAAAAGGTTTGCGCTACACGCTTATTTTCTTGTTCAAGCTGCATGATAACTTCTTTATCATCGTTAAGTACAACAGGGATACTATTCTTTATTGATTTAAGACGCTGTTCCAATCCTTTGCCAGTTCGTTTATTTCCATAAAGCAAATACATAAAGGCACCTGGCAATGGTGCTGTTAAAATCACAAGAAGCCATAACATCTTATAGGCACCTTCATCTCTTTTAGAGATTAAGAAAAGGATAAATAATGCCGAAAAAATTGACAATAACGTATAAAAGAACGTTGCAAATGGAGCTAACCAGTTAGCTATTGCAAATATAATTAGTGCCTGTAAAATTACTACAGGAAGAGCTGCTACAATTCGGCTTCCAACAATTTTTTTCACACTGGTCTTTTTTATTTTAATCATTCTACTATTCCTTATTCATTAGTGTTACCACTTTATCATAAAGTGGTAACGTTCCATTTATGTTAGCTTTTATCATAGATATTTTGAATATATTGAAGTGCTGTCACTGCATTTTCTGGTTTTGTATCCTCCAAAGTAGCATGCATAAATGGCTTTTCTTTTTTCATATAAGGCATAATTCTATCCCAATGACATTGGCCTTGTCCCACTGGAACAGAAATTAATTTACCCTCTTTTATAACAAAATCCTTTACATGTAGTACTGCAATGTCTTTTCCTAAAAGAGTGATAGCTTCATCAATAATTTCGTCTTGTTTTTCATAATTATAACTTTCTAGAAGATTGACTGGATCAAAAATAATTCGCAGATTTGGAGATTGAATTTCGTCTAGCACACGCCGTGCACGTATGGGATTACACACAATATGTCGCACTACTGGTTCAATTGCAAGAAGGACTCCCATCTGCTCTGCGTACTTTACAACTGGGCGTAAGTTTTTAATAAAAGTTTGCAGTGATTCTTCATTCCAACATGCTTCCTCAAATTTGTATGCTGTGTTAGGAGCACCCGTTTCTGTGCCTACTACACCCGCATGTAAATGTGCCGCAAAACGAATATTGGCCATATATCGATCTTGTATGTCTTTTAATTGTACAGGGTCAGGATTTGCGAGATTTAAATAGCAACCTAACACAGCAATATCAAGATCATTTTTTGAAAATAGTCGTTTTAGATACATTGCATAGCCTGGGGTTAGTGCACTTTGAGCAACAGAATTCTCACTGATAACTTTAGATAATGCAACATGAGCACAGGTAAATCCCTGTTTTTTTACAACTTTCAAGCGCTCTTCAATAGGAACTTGTACAACATCATGTAATCGAATACCAAACTGCATATCTGTTTTCTCCATTTCTTTTTAATTTTTGTCTGTTGACTTTAGAGGTGTTTTCACCATAGAATTTTTAACTCCATTCTTCGGTAATTTTAGCACAAATTTCTGGAGCAAATAAAAATTCATTTTTATATAAGTTTCTTAGTTCTGTTATTGTTTTTTTCTCTAGAGCGGTGCGCATATCCTTTTGAAGAAGTTCAATGATTTTGCAAAAAGTAGGTGTATTATAGACTTCCTGAAAATGTTGTTTTAGTTCATTTGCTGTGTAGCGCGATGGCTCATAAATATCTTCAAAAAAGCCTAATTTGATATCAGCAAGGTCACCCTCTAAAATCTCTAGAATACTACTCCATGAGATATCATGTTCAGCAATTGCAATAAGTTGTATACTAATTTCAGAAAAAAATGAACTATAAAAGTTTAATCCATCCCAATCGTTAAAATAGTTGTCCATAAAATCCTGACATGATGCGTCCGCTTCTAATTCACTGCTATCACCTGTGTTAATTTCCAATACAACCGCAGAGAGACATTTGGTAAATTGTTGAAATTCTGACAGTGATAGTGTTCCTTCTTGAAAATCCCAGAATTTTTGTATAATGATGTCTACTATAGGAGGTGTTGGACATTCTGGAGCCATCAATCGATAAGAATTCCACCATCTTGTAAAAATCAAAAGTTGTGCCTGGACTACAACTTCAAATGGATATGACGCAAAACTTTCTATTGCCAAATCTGAAAAATGATACATAAACTCATATTTTTGGACTGGATTTAATGCTGAAAAATCAGTTTCATATATTTTTTTCATAAAATTCTCCATGCCGCCTTTAGCAGCTCAAATCATGAGTGTTAGTACTTTCCGTGAAACAGCCTCTGCTGTGAGCAAAAACTGCCACAGGCAGTTAGAAACTCTTCTCA
>CAJUHQ010000201.1 GCA_910586095.1 uncultured Lachnospiraceae bacterium
CCTGTGGCAGTTTCCACTCACAGCAAAGGCTGTTTCGTGGAGAAGTACTAAGTCTGCATAGTAGGCGTTTTTCATCTGGATTGGAGTGCCTGCTTTAGCAGGCAGATGGGAGTTAGCGTGAAATATAAAATTTCACGCATCCTGATTAGAGTGCCTGCTTTAGCAGGCAGATGGGAGTTAATGTGAGTCGCATGGTTGGAAATCGAACGCCAGATTCCCCGAAACCCGTTCAAAAAATTGCATTATCGGAGTGCTTTCCCAAATGGAGACTTTGTGCGGTTATTTTCTTTGTAGCAATAGGTGCTCTGGCGTTTGCATACTCTTTGATGGCCTATTTTCGTGTCGATTCTGGTTGGCAAGCAATTGAAGTTTCCTCTTCTGCGCAGACAAACTGTAGCAGTGAATTTTCATTTCAGTATAATCTCGGTGCAGGACAACTCTCCTCAACTGCCGAGCACAAGGCCATTGTGGCACTATACACACAATTAACAGTCAATGCGCACCAATTGTTTCATCCTACACAAACTTTTGATGGAGTGCACAACATTTGTTTTATCAATGCACATCCCAATGAGATCATAGACGTGGACCCTGTGTTGTATCGCGCTTTTGAAGTCTTACAACGCCACAAAAGCCGTTTACTATATTTAGGTCCCATCTATGCAGAGTATGAAAATCTATTTTCTTGTAAGGATGATTCGGAAACGGTCTCATATGACCCTTATCAGAGTAGCGAGGTCGCCCAGTACTTTGCTCAGATTGCCGCATTTGCCAACAATCCATCCGATATTAACCTAGAACTTTTGGGAGACAATTCCATTCGATTATATATATCAGACAATTATCTAGCCTATGCACAGGAAATTGGTTTTGTACGATTTCTCGATTTCTTTTCGATTAAAAATGCCTTTGTCATAGACTATTTGGCAGACTCTCTGATCGCTCACCAGTATACAGAAGGGCATCTTACTAGCTATGATGGATTTATGCGCACTCTAGGGGGCAATCAGACAGTGTACACCTATCAACTCTATGACCGCAATGAACAACATATTTATCCAGCCGCTGTCATGCAATGCCAAGGCCCTATTTGTATTGTATCCTTACGCAATTATCCACTAAACAGTATGGAGCAGTTTCGCTATTATGAGTTAGCAAACAAAGAAATTCGTTTTCCTTATATTGACAGTGTAGATGGATGGTGTAAAAGTGCTGTTCATACTCTGACTGGCTACGCTAAGCAAAGCAGTTGTTCTGATATTGTCGTACAGTTGCTTCCAATCTACACGACAGAGAACTTATCAGAATCACAACTTGCATTGTTGCGTGAGAATGATATTTATACAATATACGGAAAAGACTATGTTCTATATTACAATGAGGCTTCTTTAGTATTGACAGATCTTTATCAAAAAGGGGATACAGCCTACCGCGCAGTACTGTGGTAGGCTGTTTTTTAAAACTGTACTCACAAACTCAAGATAAGCATAAAACACAGGTCACAAAATTCAAAAGCAACCTTTTTAGCTATGTTTTTTGTGCATAACGAATTTACATATTACTTGTCACAATTTTATCATACACAAAAAACAATACAAAGATACCAAAAATATATATAATAAAACAAACGATAGAGGTATTCCATGAATCAAATTCTAACGATTATTATGATAGTGGGGGCTATTATAGGCGGTGTTGACCGCATACTAGGAAATCGATTGGGCTATGGCGCAAAATTTGAGGAGGGTTTTTTATTCCTTGGTCCCACAGCCTTGTCTATGGCAGGTATGATCTGTCTTACACCCATTTTGTCAAAAATTTTGGGTACTGTGGTTGTACCTATATACCACTGGATTGGTGCAGATCCTGGCATGTTTGGAAGCTTTCTTGCCATTGATATGGGTGGTTTCCAACTAGCAAGAGAGTTGGCTGTCGATCCACATATTGGAGCCTATGCAGGTATTGTAGTTTCCTCTATCTTTGGTTGCACGATTGTCTTTACTATTCCTGTAGGTATGGGAATGATTGCAAAGAGCGACCAGCGCTACTTTGCAAAAGGTATTATGATTGGACTTATCGCTATGCCAATAGCACTCACTGTAGGAGGGCTACTTTGTGGTCTTTCTGTCCTGGAATGTCTGCACCAAAATCTTCCAGTTTTTATCCTTGCCCTATTACTCCTTTTGGGGTTATGGCACATACCTGAGCATATGATTCGTGGATTTTATATTTTTTCGGGATTGATTCGCTTTGTTGTCACAATTGGATTATTGCTCGGCGTCATCAACCATCTATGTGGATTCACCCTCATAAAAGGAATAGCCCCTATTACAGAGGCTATGAGTGTTGTGTCTTCTATTGGAATTGTTATGTTAGGCAGTCTTCCCGCTGCCGAATGTCTTCAACGTATACTAAAACGTCCCTTTTGCCTTTTGGGCAGACGATTTTGTATGAATTCGACAGGAATGACTGGGCTTCTTGTAGGTGCTGTCAGCGTCATTCCTGCCATTTCTATGTTCAAAGACATGGATGAGCGCGCAAAGGTAGCAAATGCTGCCTTTTTAGTCAGTGCTGCTAGCCTGTTTGCCGCTCATACAGGATTTACTCTCAGTACACAGCCTGAATTTTTAGGCGCATTAATCGGAGCCAAAATCAGTGGTGGCGTAGTAGCTTTCTTGCTTGTTCATGTGATTTATACTCGCAAGAATAAATCACATCACGCTTCCAATATATAACTTTTACTACTATGTATCAGACTATATGTATCACTTTTTATTGTTTTGGCTTTTATATACAATATCCTCTTATTCTATAACCATTGTATATTCTTCTTCCTCTTCCTCATCTTCATCATCACATAATTGTGCATAAAACCGTTTTCCAATGATTGTTCTCAATCTTTGGAGGTTGGCTAGGTCAGATGATCCAAATTCCTGATAACAAATCGTTTCACTTGTTTCATTGAGTTGGTCATAGAAATCGGTAACATATACACAAAATTCGTCCAAAATTCCCTCAATAGGGATTTGTGTAAGATTTCTAGGTGAAGCATCTTCCTCACCAAAACACTCTGGCTCCATCTCAAATGAAAGAGAGGTGACAAAGATCTCCTTATCATCATAAGGTGATGTAGTCTTATAAATTCCTTCTTCGATTTCCTGAAAGTCAGATTTTTTATACTTTTCAGGAATATAACTTTTAAAATTTTTCATATTAATCCTCCATGCCGCCTTTGGCGGCTCAAATAGAAATGAAAAACGCAGTCTTTTGCGTTTTTCGGTGTGAACTTCTCCACGAAACAGCCTTTGCTGTGAGTGGAAACTGCCACAGGCAGTTAGAAGTACTTCTCACACTAACTCCCATCTGCTCGCTTTGGCGGGCCTACAAATCAGGATGAGTGAAATCTT
>CAJUHQ010000202.1 GCA_910586095.1 uncultured Lachnospiraceae bacterium
TCCCCCATTTATTACATTTTCAACTTAATCATACAATATAAATCCAGTAATAACTACTGAAAATAAAGTGAATATTTGAAATATTACAGATTTTTTGTTATAATGACTATACTATCTAATTAAAAATTTCACTTATTCTAATTAGTATATCCGACAAAATAATCAGACAAAAAATTACTGTTTTTCATAAAATTCTACACTTAAAAATATCTGAAAATACAGTACTTTTTTAATCAGTAAAGTTGCAATCTAGGAAGAAAATAATTGTCAAAAGACTACTATAAAGGGAGCGTCATAACAATGAACTATCATTTTACAACAAATGGAATAAAAATTTCGAAGGTACGACATGAATCTTTATTTGAAATGAAACAAGAACATTATCATTCTTATGTGGAATTTTATTATCTTCTTTCAGGAAATCGCAAATTTTTTCTAAACAACAAAGTATACCATATCCAGAGTGGTGATCTGATGGCTATACCAAAAGGAGAAATACATAGAACTACTTATTATTCAGAAGGGGTACACGAGCGAATCGCATTGTGCATCACAGACGCAGCTATAGACAGATTGCTTCAGGATATTGAAAAAGATATTTTTCAAGAATGTTTTATAAAGCGCAAACTAACCATTCCTTTAAATAGACGTGGATATCTTGAGGAATTATTTGAAAAGTTGTTAATGGAATGTCATATGTGGGAGAGTGGTGTAGGTGATGATTTATCCGCAGCACTCTGTCAACGATATTGTGATGAAATACTTTTATTCATTATTCGATGCCAACGATATGAAAAAAATGCTACTCATAAAAAGACAATTTTTGATACAGAAAGAATAGAAAACAGCTTACAGGAATCTACTATAAGCACAGAGATGGAAAATGTCGCTCTTTATATGAGCAACCATTTCCGCGAAACGATTACATTAAAAAAGATGGCAGCACGAAGTTGCATGAGTGAATCCTATTTTTCTAAGCGTTTTAAGCAGGAAACAGGATTTGGTTTCAAAGAGTATTTAAATGAAATCCGCATACGAAATGCATGTACTTTGCTACTGACCACTCATAAATCTATTACAGAAATCGCCTCTGAATGTGGTTTTATGGATAGCAACTACTTCGGTGATGCCTTCAAGAAAAAGAAAAATGTTTCTCCACGACAATATCGAACTATCAACAATATTGTGTAAACTTATCCTTCCATACAAATACAATTGCTAATTTTGTTCAAAATTCTTACATCACTTCAATATACTATATTTCAAAGATAACACTGAAATATCAAATATATATTCTATATATCTAAAAAATTTTACCATAACTATTTCATTTTCTGTCCAAAACTCCCGATTTTTGAGGAATTTAGATTGAAAAATAGTTCTAAGACAGCAAAAGACACTACCTAAGAACTATTAAGTCTGCATAGCAGACTTTTTTCATTTCTATTTGAGCCGCCAAAGCGGCGCACTCTAGCACAGAAAGCAGGGAGAAAAGCTTCCCTACTCGATTTCAAAAAAGAATCTGAAAAAATCTGACGAGTAGGAGAGAATTTCTCTATTTGTTCGATATCTGTTCGATTTTAGTAAATAAATTACAAAAAACATGTAGTAAGCGCAGACAAAAAAGTTTCCTTTTTTATTTTATTAAATATTATATATTTTACTAAATACTATATAATACATATATTACTAAATATTATATTATTTAATGATACAATTCTTTTTCTCTTTACTCCTACGATTCTTGTATATTCTTTTCTCCTCTATGACTTTTTATATGGATAAATTTCACAAAAAAATCCACAAAAATACGTAAATTTTACATTGTAAACGCTTACATGTTTTTGTGGCTATTTCATCACAAGTGTGTTATTTTATAGTTATATGATGTATACCAACATAAATTTCACCTGCTATAATACCTTTGACACAAACAGGAGATTTTTAGATAGAATGGAGGATCAACAATGAAATACGAGATTATTTATACGACTTCCACAAGCTTTGTTGTGGAGATTCAAGAGAATGGATATTTCTCATCTCAAACAGAACACGAAATCTATGTAGATGGCAAGCTTGCAGAACACAGTAATCAAAATGTTGCAACGGTGTTTGGACTTACTCCTGCCACAACCTACTCTGTAAAGATAACATGTGGAGATGATGAATCAGATTTGTTTTCAGTCACAACACAAGAAGAGTACGTCACTTTAAACGTCAAGGATTTTGGTGCCAAGGGAGATGGTGTGACAGACGATACACTCTTTATCCAATGTGCTATCAATGCTTGTCCAAAAGGGGGCAGAGTCTATATTCCTGCTGGTACATACAAAATTTATCCTCTTTTCCTAAAAAGTGATCTGGTACTTGATATTGGAAAAGATGCTACCTTATCAGCATTTACAGACAGGACTAAATTTCCAATCCTTCCAGGAAAAATTGAGTGTATTGACAAGAAAAAAGAATATTTGCTTGGAACATGGGAAGGCGATCCACTCGATATGTTTGCAGGCATTATCACAGGTATCCATGTAGAAAATGTAGTCATTACAGGTCAAGGAACAATTGACGGCTGTGCAAGCAAAGAAAATTGGTGGGAGAATCCCAAAGTAAAACGCATCGCATGGCGGCCACGCATGATTTTTCTCAATCATTGTAAAAATATTGTTCTTCATGGCATTACTGTTCAAAATAGCCCTTCATGGAATATACATCCCTATTTTTCAGAAGATCTGCGCTTTATTAACATTTCTGTGCTCGGCCCTAAAGATTCACCCAACACGGATGGTTTAGACCCTGAATCCTGTAAAAATGTTGAGATTATTGGCGTATATTTCTCTGTGGGAGATGACTGTATTGCCATTAAATCTGGTAAGATCTACATGGGGGCAAAATATAAAACACCTTCTGAAAATCTTACCATTCGACAATGTTGCATGCGCGACGGGCATGGTTCAATCACAATTGGAAGCGAAATGGCTGGTGGCGTAAAGAATCTATCTGTAGAAAACTGTCTGTTTTTACATACTGACAGAGGTCTTCGTATCAAAACACGACGCGGCCGTGGCAAAGATGCCATTGTTACAGGAATCCGGTTTGAAGATATTATTATGGACCACGTTATGACCCCCGTTGTAATCAATTCCTTTTATTTCTGTGATGCGGACGGACACTCAGATTATGTACAATCAAAAGAATTTCATCTAGTAGACGAGCGCACTCCTTATCTAGGAGACTTCCTATTTAAGAATTTGAAAGCTACAAATTGCCATGCAGCGGCTTCCTATATGTATGGACTTCCAGAGCAAAAGATTCACCATGTTACCTTTGAAAATGCAGAGTTTTCATTTGCCGAAAATCCAGTTGCCGGAGTTCCTGCCATGATGGATGGG
>CAJUHQ010000203.1 GCA_910586095.1 uncultured Lachnospiraceae bacterium
AAGCAGCCTTTGCTGCAAACGAAAACTGCCACAGGCAGTTAGAAATACTTTTCACATTTACATAAACTTGTAACACAAATGACATTTGCAAACAAGAATAGACTTACCTAAATCTATAAAAAACAAGTCTCACAATATACTCTTTTCTCGTATAGTATATAAAATAATCCTTATGTTTTAATTCGCAAAATCAGCGCAGAAGTGAGAAAATTTATGAAACAAGACTGTACAAATCTCTACTTTCTGTCCTCCATTGCCTGTCAACTTGCAAACTGCCTCGATGAAAAAGAACTCGAAGTTCTATCAGCAGATTTAACTACTCTTGGCTATATGATCGAATCACTGCTGACACATAAACGTGCAACAAATTGTTTTGCAACTCCAAAAGAGATGGACTAATCTTTTATGTCTCCTATTTTCCTATACGGGCAGTGGACTCCCTCTCTATAAGCTTTGCATCATAAATACTGTGTTGATGGGACTGCTTTCCTGCTATAATATCAAAAAGTAATTTTGTAGTATCCTTTGCTATCTGTTCTATTGGCTGATGTATTGTAGTAATACTTGGAACTGTATATTTAGTCATCTCTATCCCATCATACCCCGCAAGTGAAATATCTTGCGGCACCCTTAGACCTGCCTCATGCAATGCCCGCAACGCTCCAATGGCAAGCGTGTCTGCCACTGCATACAACGCCGTGAAGTTCTCCCTGCCCGCAAGCAATTTTTTTGTGGTAATATAGCCATTTTTCAATGAAAAATGGCTATATCGATCATCCGTCTGACAAATTAGTTTAGGATTGACTTCTATATGATGTGCACGCATCGCGTCATAATATCCCTCTAATCGCAATTGTCCTATACTTTTCTCCTGAACTTCCGCTGCAATCATCGCAATCTTACTATGTCCGAGTCCAATGAGATACTCTACCATCTTACAACTTTCTTTTCGGTCATCCACACTGATGTTTGAATATAGTTTCTTGCTGATATGCTCTGGAATAGATCCCGCTGTACTAAATACAAATGGAACATGAAGCTTTTTGAGTTTTTCCTCAGAGTGTGAAAAAAGTCCCCCTAAAAAAATAATCCCGCGAAGTCGTTTCTCTTTTACTACTTTCTGAGCGATCTCCACCTCATCCTCTTCTGCTTCAATATGTGTCAACTCCATCGAATAATGCCTTTTCTTACATTCCTGCTCGATCACTGTAATCATAGTAGTGAAAAATGGATTTGCAATGCCTTTTACAAGCACTGCAATCGCCTTTGTGTCCGAACGCTTCAAATTTCTGGCACTATCATTAGGAACATATCCACACTCTCTAATTGTATCTAAAATTCTCTGTTTTGTTTCTGGGCTGATATCTGGATGGTTGTTGATTGCCCTAGATACCGTGCCCACACCTACACCGCACAATTTGGCAATGTCCTTGATGGTTGGCTCAAACACCTTCATCACTCCTACTGTTATAAACACCTATTAAAACCTGTAGGCCAAACATCCATCATTTTGCCTTCTTGCGCTTTGTTTCTTTTTGCTTTACCACTCTTCCATAAATACTTGCAAGCTCAAGCATTTGTTTGGAAAGTTCCTCTGTGCAAGCATCTTTTCCCATGCGCCACTCCCAGTTTCCTCCGAGAGTTGATGGTATGTTGATTCGCGCCTCCGCGCCTAACTCTAAATAATCCTGCATTGGAATCACGGCTGTATCTGCCACACAGCTAAGTGCTGTACAAATCAAATGATTGCAAATATCTTGATTTTTCCTGACATTGAGATATTTCTTTGCAAATGCTAAGTCCTTTTTGCTCATAGCCGTTATCCAGCCATTTACTGTATCATTATCATGTGTACCTGTATACACTACACAATTCCTATCATAATTATGTGGTAAATAATCATTTTCCTCACGTGAATCAAATGCAAATTGTAGAACTTTCATACCAGGATACCCAGTCTTTTTCACCAATTTTAGTACGCTTGGTGTCAAAAATCCCAAATCCTCGGCAATAACAGGACAATTGCCAAGTTCACGCTTCATAACCTCAAACAATTTGTAGCCAGGACCTTTTTTCCATGCCCCAAATTCTGCGGTTTCCTCTCCATATGGAATTGACCAGTATTCATCAAATCCTCTAAAATGATCGATACGCACGATATCATAAATATTAAAACAATGGGACAATCTTCTCATCCACCATGCAAAATCTGTCTCCTCATGATAGTCCCATCGATACAATGGATTTCCCCAAAGCTGTCCCGTCGCCGAAAAAGCATCTGGCGGACAACCAGCTACCGCAATAGGAATATTTTCTTGATCTAGCTGAAACAGCTCAGGATTGGACCATGTATCTGCACTGTCAAATGCCACATAGATAGGAATATCCCCTATAATACTAATTCCTTTTTCATTTGCATATGTTTTCAATGCCAACCACTGTGTCGAAAACAGGTACTGTTGATAGCTGTAAAATGCAATCTCATCCGCAAATTTTTGAGTATACTCTTGCATTGCTTGTGGTTTGCGTAGTCGGATATCCTCCTCCCACTCAATCCATGAGATGCCGCCTAACGAATCCTTGATTGCCATATACAATGCATAGTCTTGAAGCCATGCTTTATTATTCTCAACAAATGTAGTATACTCTGCATTGTTATGTACATCTGCTCTTTCATATGCCAGTCTAAGCAGTTTAAAACGCGTATAATATATTTTTTCATAGTCTACCTTTGTGGAATCTTCCCCAAAATCTACCGAAGAACATTCCTCTTGTGTAAGAAGCCCCTGCTCAATCAATGCATCTAAGCTGATATAATACGGACTTCCTGCAAAGGTCGAAAAGGATTGATAAGGGGAATCCCCATACCCAGTTGGTCCTAACGGTAAAATCTGCCATAAGGACTGTCCTGACGCTGCTAAAAAATCTACAAATTCATAGGCTTCCTTTGAAAAACCGCCTATTCCAAATTGTGTTGGCAAACTAGAGATCGGCATCAATACACCACATCTTCTCATAACTATCACATGCTCCTTTCAACATTCTAAGCATACCATCTACAATGACACAAACCGTCGTTTGACATTGCTGTATCCTTGTCTTTCTTTACTTGAAAACGTTTTTGGAAACGTTTCCAATCAGCGAATCTATGTTATCATTTTGTCCTGTAATTATCAAGTAAAAAACGCAATCTATAGATATCTTTAGCGAAATTATCCGAAATTGCGTTTTTGTTTTGTCTATTTATAACAATTTATTGTAACCGTTTAGCCATGCAAAATCGAATATACAAAACGCTGTTGGGAGCTTGCTCGCATAAGGCA
>CAJUHQ010000204.1 GCA_910586095.1 uncultured Lachnospiraceae bacterium
GGATTGTATGCGAAAAAATACAATTTAAGTGTCCAATTTTTGTTGACCAGTGCACAACTCGATTAGTAGATAGGGAGGGCTTTTATGGAGAAGAAAGCAGACTTGATAGAACCAAAGACAACTAACATAGGATACAAAGGTGCTTTAGGCGGCTCCAAAGAGGCTATTTTGGGAAGAAAGGGGGAAGAGTTTGCAGTCATTGATAACTATCTGTGTATTCGTATGCCCAAAGAGGTAGATCATCACGGTGCAGCAGGGATTAGAGAGTGTGCGGACAGGCTGATATTAGACGATAAAGTGAAGAATATTGTGTTTGATTTTGAGGATACCACCTTTATGGACAGTTCAGGGCTCGGTATTATTATAGGAAGATATAGGAAAATATCTTGTTTTGGAGGAAAGGTGTACGCGATCAATACCAGTGATCGTATTGGACGATTACTAAAGGCGTCAGGAATGTCCTCTGTCATAGAAATTATAGCATAAAAACTAAGCTTGCCTAGTGTTGTATATAATAAATAGCGCTGGGCAAGAGTGTCCAGGAAGGGAAATAATCAAATATGGAAAAGAAATATGCAACAGGAGAAGAGAGCATACATATGAAGAATGAGATTTGTATAGAATTTGATGCAATCTCCGAAAATGAAGGATTGGCACGTATAGTGATTGCTGCGTTTGTGTCGAGGCTTGATCCAACAGTAGAGCAGGTAGATGATGTAAAAACAGCCGTATCGGAGGCTGTTACAAATGCCATTATACATGGTTATGAAGAGAAAGGTGGAAAGGTAGTGATGAAGGCATGCCTTTCAACAGAGAAGGAGTTATCAGTGGATGTTATAGATAAAGGAGTAGGTATCATAGATATTGAACAGGCTATGCAACCACTTTTTACGACGGCAGCAGAGAATGAACGATCAGGGATGGGGTTTTCGTTTATGGAGGCGTTCATGGATCGAGTAGAAGTGGAGAGTGTTTTAGGGGAAGGAACTTGTGTACATATGTGGAAGAGTTTTGCAGCAAGGCAAGAGCAGGAAAAGCCATTACTCCAGGCAGCAGTGTGGAATCAAAACGAAAGGTAATACTGTGAGAAAAGTCTGCATAGCAGACTTTTCTCACGCCGAAGGATGCCAAAACCAGGCGTTTTTTATCATGATTCGAGATTTCGCAAAGCAAAATCATGGAGGTTAGCCCATGGAGGATAGAGAGCTATTTCTAGCAGCACAGAAGGGGGATAAAGCAGCAAAGGAACAACTTTTTGATAAAAATGTCGGATTGATTCATTATATGGTTAAGCGATTTATAAATAGAAGTGGGGTCGAGGCTGAGGATTTGTTTCAGATTGGCTCAGTGGGACTACTTAAAGCCATAGAAAAGTTTGATATAGAGTATGGTGTTTGTTTTTCTACATATGCAGTGCCATTGATTATGGGAGAGATACGCAGATTTTTGCGTGATGATGGCATGATTAAAGTTAGCAGAAGTGTGAAGGAAAATGCAAAGCGCATTAAGTGGGTGCGAGAGGAATTGCAGCAGGAGACAGGAAGAGAGCCAACATTGTCAGAACTTTCGCAAAAATCAGGGATAACCATAGAAGATATTATGGTTGCATGGGATGCAGGACGCGAGGTAGAATCCCTATATCAAACAGTGTACGAGGCAGATGGAAGTGAGGTTTGTCTGTTAGACTTGATAGGACAGGAAGCGGAGAGCGAGGAGGTTGTGAATCGCTTGTTATTAGAGAAGTTACTCGATAGTTTGGACAAGCAGGAACAAAGTTTGATTCGATTGCGCTATTTTGAAAATAAGACACAAATGCAAGTGGCAGGAGATCTAGGAATGAGCCAAGTACAAGTAAGTCGCATGGAAAAGAAAGTGTTGTTGCGGCTTAGACAGCAGGCAATTGTATAAAAATGAACGCATATACAAAAATGTGTGTTCGTAATGGATTTGATATAAAGTTCTGTAAGAAAAATGCCGATACAAAGAATAACTACGAGTATGATAAGGAATGGAATCCTTATTCATCACAATCATGATAAATACATGGAAAGGGTGGGAGAGAAAATGAATGGAATCAATTATAGCTCTTTGATGAGCAATACAGGACTTTTTTCAAATCAGACAGTAAATAGAGAGGAAGCCTTGTTCAAGGGAGCAACTGCCAGAACAAATAAAAAGGTAGAGGACGATAAGAAGCAGACAAATACGGACAAGGATACTTATGAGTACAGCGGGCAGACACGCAATGTGAAGGCAGGATATGAAAGACCTAAGCGTACAGCAGACACTTCTTCTGAGTACAAGGCATTGGATTCAAACGGAGTGCAGGAGGGTGTAGAGCTTAGTGATGCTGCTAAGAAGTTGTTAGAAGAATTGCGCAAAAAATATGGCAATATGGATTTTTCAGTAGTTGAGTGGTCTAGTGATGAGGAGCAGGATTATTATGCGAGCAAGACCTCAAAAGATTATAGTGTGTTGATTAATCCAGAATTATTAGAAGAGATGGCAGCAGATGAATCTGTGAGAGAAAAGTATGAAGCTGTACTTGGCGGTGCTGATGAGAAATTTGATACTCTAAAGGAAGAGTTAGGCGAAGACGCTGATAAGATTAAGGGATTCACCATTACAATGGATCGGGATGGCAAAGTTTCTTATGCAGTACAGCTCATCAAGAATATGACACAGAGTACCAAGACTGACACTGCCAAAGCACGTGAGGAAAAGATTGAGCAGAGACGTGCAGATCGCAAAAAGGCAGAGGAGGAACGGCAGGAAAAGATTGTTGAAAAGCGCGAGGAGACAGAGAGAATCTCTGCGGACTCTATCGAGGAATTGGTAGCAGCAATCAAAGCAAAGCTTCATCCAGAGCAAGCAGTTACTCCAGATGAAAACAGTACAGAGGCAGCAGCGACAGGACAGGTTGTGACAGAATAAGAACGATTAATCATGATTATGATAAAATTATGATAGAAGAGCAATAATTTTATAAGAAAAGGCCATTGTGATATTATACCAAAAACACAATGGCTTTTTTGTGTATTATTTTGTTGCCTTTTTATTAATACATGCTATACTAGTAAATGGAATTAATGTGTGAAAAAATTTCACTTATCCTACTAAAGCAGGCGAAGGGGAGTTAATGTGAAATTAAATTTCACCTATCCTGAATAAAAGAGCCTGCAAAAGCAGGCGAAGGGGAGTTAATGTGAGAAGTACTTCTAGCTGCCTGTGGCAGTTTCCACTCACAGCAAAAGCTGTTTCGTGGAGAAGTACTAAGTCTCACACCGAGAAATGCCTGAAATACGGCA
>CAJUHQ010000205.1 GCA_910586095.1 uncultured Lachnospiraceae bacterium
AACGCAAAAGACTGCGTTTTTCATTTCTATTTGAGCCGCCAAAGGCGGCATGGGGATTTATATAAAAATATTCGTTCTGTATCAAAAATACTAGAATCACTTCCGCTCTGCAATTTCCTCATATTCTGTAGCAATCAGTATAGAAGGAATACTATAGGTCCATTCTGATTCTTTTCGAACAGAATCCTCTAAAACATCCCCTCCTGAAATCATACCAAGCAGTTTCCCTCCTTCATCAAATACACCACCACCAGACATTCCTGCTTTTGCATAGCATTGTGTCTTAAGTATATGAGTGTTAAATACTGGCACAAAACACAGATCATTGATTTTTCCAGTCGAAATATAGGTCCCATTTTTATCTAGTTTTGCACCTACTTGAAGGATTGGTCTGTCCAAATATTCCTCTACAAACCGATCTCTGTCCGCCTCCTGTTCCACTTCATATAAAACAGGCACCGCCTCAAATATATCGCGCAAAATTGCATTGGATACTTGTTTCTTATCCACCTTTAAAAAACCGATGTCATACTGTTGCGAATATCCTAAAATAGTTGCCTCTACTTGTTCTCCATTACAAAAAACCACTTTAGCTTTCACATCATGCATCAGCAAATGACGATTTGACACAATCACAAGATCGTCTCCAATGCTCCATATAATACCACTTCCAGCCAAATCTTTCACTGTAACTTTTACTATGCTTCGCCGTGCCAACTGATATACGATCTCCATTTTGATATATCCTATCACAAGCTCATTTTCTGCTCCCATGATTCTCATTACCACGGTTCTATCTGGCATGTTTTTTTCAGCAGTTTTGGCTACTTTTATCGCAGGCAGGCTAGAGACACATGATATAACTGCCATATTGTTTTTTTGAGATCCATATCCGATTCGGAAGAAACCTATTATGATTAACATGAAAGATAGCATCATTACTATCCTATAAAGAACTTTTTTCATTCAATTCTATCCCTATGCAGGCAACCGCAGCGATAAGCCGAGTTCTGTCAGTGCTGCCCTATTCATGACAGCACGAATGATCATCTATCTAGGACTACTGTTGCCAGCAGCCTCAAGCGACCTACCTGAAAACAGGCCGGGCAAGCCTATCGTTTTCTATTTGGTCTTGCTTCGGACGGGGTTTACATATGCCTTTTCTGTTACCAGCAAAGCGGTGGTCTCTTACACCACCTTTCCACCCTTACCTATTATTCTAATAGGCGGTTTATTTCTGTTGCACTAGCCTTGGAGTCACCTCCACCGGACGTTATCCGGCATCCTGCCCTGCGAAGCCCGGACTTTCCTCACCCCATAATGGGCCGCGATCATTTACTACAGTTGCCTGAACAGAACCGTTTGACTATCAGACAGCCAAACGGTTAGTAAATTTTATTATACACTAGCTATTCTACTTTTTCAAGCATCGGTTAGACCCTAAAACAGCTTCCTCCTACAAACTCTCTGACAATAGAATTCTGTGGAAGGCGCTCAGTGCTCACCCCTAGAAAATAACTCAAAAATTTCAAGAGTCTCACTGCTTCAAAGTACTCTGGCTCTCCCTTCTCAATGCTGTAAAGCAATGGTTCCGCGTACTGTTTGAGAACAGAAAGCTCATAAATCAATGCTGAGTTAAACATGGCATCTGCGCTCTCCTGAAATGGAAAAATATTTTCGGTTTCTCCTCTGCGCACAGAAGGCCACATCTGTATTGTGCGTTTTGCTGTGGCTCCTCGTGTGCGTGCATCTCGCACCAACCGCCTAAGCAATCTACTATCTGTTGTTGGTATTCGATTATGTTCATCAATGTTGAGAGAAGTCAGTGCACTGATATAGATCTTATACTTACTCTGCGCCGGCAGCGCAAAGGACATCTTATCATTTAAGCCATGTATTCCTTCTATAACTAGAATATCATCTGGTCCTAATTGCTTAAAATTTCCTTTATACTCCCGTTTTCCTGTCACAAAATTAAAAGTAGGCAGTTCGATTCTCTGTCCCGCAAGCAAGGCACACATATCACTATTAAATCGTTCAATATCAATTGCCTCGAGACACTCAAAATCATAGTCACCATTTTTTTGTCGCGGCGTATCCTCACGATCTACAAAATAATCATCCACTGCGATTGGATGTGGTGTGAGTCCATGCGTCCTTAATTGCACAGACAACCTATGTGAAAAGGTAGTCTTTCCAGAGGAAGACGGGCCTGCAATCATAACAAACTTAATCCCACCACGAGACACAATATCAGATGCAATCTCACTGATTCTGCGCTCCTGAAGTGCCTCTTGAACTAGTACCAGTTCATTAAAACCTCCTGCGCGAATCTGGTCGTTGAGATCACTCACTGTATCCACGCCTAGTCGTTCTCCCCAATCTGAAGCTATTGTCATTGCATTAAACAATTTTGGTTGTGGTTTGAATTCCTCTATGACAGTTGGATTTTCGCGACGTGGAAGAATCAGAACAAATCCATCTTTATATCGACACAAATCAAAATATCGTACATATCCCGTACTAGGTAGCATAAACCCATAATAATAGTCATAATATCCATCTAGATTATATACATTGACTGTAGAGTTTCCGCGATATCGAAACAAACTTACCTTGTCTATCATTTTTTGCTCTTCAAATAACGCATTTGCCTCGTCGAGCTGCATTGGTCTTTTGATGACATATAAATCTTTGTCCACATACTCCTGCATTTTGGCTTTTACCTTTGCTACTAGCTCATCTGTCACTTCAAAATCACCTTTTTTTGAACAGTAAAAACCGTTGCCAATAGCAAATTCCAACTTAATCTTTTCTATCTTATCTGCACCGACGACTTCATTGATTGCCTTCATTAAAATCAAAGTCGCCGTTCGTACATATGTTTTGTGTCCTGTGTCATCTTCCAATGTCAAAAATTCTACAGTGCAATCTTTGTCTACTTTCTTAAAAAGCTCTTTAATTTTACCGTCCCGAACTGCCAATGCAATCTGATATGGATAATTCTTTTGATATGCGCTTGCAATCTCGCCAAAAGTAATTCCTATTGGATACTCTCTCTCCTTTCCATTTACGGTTACTTTAAAGCTTTTTCTTTTCTCATGCATTCTTTCCATTTTCAATCCCCTTTGCTCTTATTCCAGGAATATCTATACTACAAGAAACGGCTCTTTATTCTCAGCCTTAACAATCTTTATCTCTGGCAATTCTCTTTTGATAAACTCTTCCATATATGATATGAACAATTTCTCTATACCATGA
>CAJUHQ010000206.1 GCA_910586095.1 uncultured Lachnospiraceae bacterium
CTTTGCCTCCCCAAAACCATACGCTGCAAATATAAAGGGAATTCCTGCTGCAATCGCAGAATTCTGATCTCCTGTAGTATCTCCCACATACACTGCTCTAGTTATGTGATTTCTCTTCATAATAAGCTGGTTATTCTCACCTTTTGTCAGATAATTATCTCCCCAGCACGCTATATCATCAAAATACTTGGAAAGTTTATGTGCTTTGATAAAACTCTCAATATATCCTTTCTGGCAATTGCTCACTACAAAAAGCTTGTACTCTTTCTTTAGTGTCATCAAGGTTTCTTCTAATTTTGGATACAATTTTGCCCCATGCATCTCCAGATAGGCATTTTCTACCTCACAACATTCATCCATCAACGCTTGCTTTTGTTCTTGTGTTGTTTCTGGGAACAATCGTTCCACAATCTCTGTAATTGGAAGCCCTAAGCAACCACTCAACTCCTTATCAGAGATTGTATCTCTTCTGCACTCAGGATGATTAGCTACCACCTGATTCCATGATACGCAAATCTCCTCTACTGCATCCCACATAGTACCATCCAAATCAAACAAAATTGCTTCTGCCTTCTTCATGTCAATAACCATGCCTTTCTCTTGGCCTACAAGCTTACTATCCTACTGTAAAGAGATCTTTTAAAACAGTAATCAATCTTTTTAACAGATCTCTGCTCCAGCAGGCATTGGTTTTTCTGGTGTGACTAGCGCTAATTTCCCATCAGCATCTTCCGCACACAACAACATTCCCTCAGACAATACCCCTGCAAGCTTCGCTGGCTTTAGATTCACTAACACCATCACTTTCTTGCCAACCATCTCTTCTGGTGTATAAAATGCTTTGATCCCTGATACAATCTGCTTCACTTGTGAACCAATCTTTACTTGACTACACAAAAGTTTTTTTGACTTTGGAACTGCCTCACAAGAAAGAATCTCACCTACCTGAAACTGCATTTTGGCAAACTCCTCATAGGTAATCTCTTCTTTTGGTTCAATATTAATCTCCTCTGTCTGTGGGTTGTTCTCTGCTGTTTGATCTGTAGAGGCATCTGTTGTCTCTTGATCTTTTTGCTTTTGAACCAACTCTACAACTTTTGAATCAACCTCTTTTGGATCTAAGCGCGCAAATAAAATTTCAGGCGTATCTGTTACTTTAGTCCCTGACACATAGCCACCAAATACCTTGGTCGCTTCAAAGTCACGAAGCGTCGTGTTGAACTGTGCTGCTATTTTTGCGGCTGTTTCAGGCATAAAAGGTTCTAACACACTTGCGCCGATCATAATACTTTCGGCCAAATTATACAAAACAGTGGCCAATCGATCTTTTTTTGCCTCATCCTTTGCAAGAATCCACGGTTCTGTCTCATCAATATATTTATTGCAACGCTTAAATAGATTAAAGATTTCTGTAAGTGCATCTGCAACTCGCAGATCTTGCATTTTCATCTCTACCCTATCATACGTACCTATTGCGATTGCCTTCAATTCTTCATCGACCGCTTCCACTTTACCCCGATTTTCCACAATACCGCCAAAATATTTATTGCTCATGGAAAGTGTTCTATTTACAAGATTTCCCAGTGTATTGGCCAAATCGGAATTGAGTCGTTCCACCATCAAATCCCATGTAATTGATCCATCATTTTCAAATGGCATTTCGTGAAGTACAAAATATCGAACGGCATCAACTCCAAACACCGTAACAAGATCATCGGCATACATAATGTTTCCCTTTGACTTGCTCATCTTATCATTGTTTTGTAACAACCAGGGATGACCAAAAATCTGATGTGGAAGCTCCTCTCCAAGAGCCATCAAAAAAATTGGCCAATAAATTGTATGGAAGCGAATAATGTCCTTGCCAATCAAATGTAAATCCGCAGGCCACAGCGCCTTATATTGATCTGTACTATTTCCATCCGCATCATATCCAATACCTGTGATATAATTTGTGAGCGCATCAAGCCATACATAGACGACATGTCTATTGTCAAAGTCTACAGGAATTCCCCATTGAAATGAGGTGCGCGACACACACAAATCCTGTAATCCTGGAATCAAGAAATTGTTCATCATCTCATTCTTGCGAGATACTGGCTGAATAAACTCTGGATGTTTGTTGATATGATCGATTAATCGATTGGCATATTTACTCATTTTAAAGAAATATGCCTCCTCCTTTGCAGGTTTTACCTCACGTCCACAATCAGGACATTTTCCATCCTTCAGTTGTGACTCTGTCCAAAAAGATTCACAAGGTGTACAATACAACCCCTGATAATCACTCTTGTAAATATCACCTTGGTCGTACAAACGCTTAAAAATCTTTTGAACTTGTTTCTCATGCTCCTTATCCGTTGTGCGAATAAATTTGTCATAAGAAATATTCAACAAGTCACAAAGCCCCTTGATGATTTTTGCCACATTATCCACAAATTCCTTTGGCGTAACACCTGCTTCTGCTGCTTTGAGTTCAATCTTTTGTCCATGTTCATCTGTGCCAGTCTGAAAGAACACGTTATAGCCGTCCTTTCTCTTATAGCGCGCGATGCTGTCTGCCAACACAATTTCATAATTATTTCCAATGTGCGGCTTTCCTGATGTATACGCAATTGCTGTCGTAATATAATATTTTCCTTTATTCTGCATTGACTGCTGTCACCTCTCTTGTCCTTCTTTTTCATCCACAGACATTGCTACCACAAATATAACTAGAATCATTTTGCCTTTTCATGTACCTATCAATAGAACTATCCTCACACAAAATACATCTTTTTGTCTGTGTCTTTCCCTAACTTTTATAACAAACTCGCATCATACTCAATCTGGCGTTTCATGGGCCGTATGGCCATCCATGCTATGAAAGCCTTCGACTTTCATAACAATTATTTATAATTTATCATAACCGCTTCGCTTTGTAAATATCTTTGTTTGTATTTCCCAGTACAGCCTACAAATACCAACATATTTGTGTAGTACCTTTAAAAAATCTGACAAATTAATCATTGAATCCCCCTAAAATTTATGTTATACTCTCTTTATCGATTTTAAATAAAGAGAGATGGGGATATAGCTCAGTTGGGAGAGCGATACGTTCGCAACGTATAGGCCACGAGTTCGAGTCTCGCTATCTCCAGTTTGGAAGCATAGCTCAGCCGGGATGAGCGTTCGCCTCACACGCGAAAGGTCAGGGGTTCGAGCCCCCTTGCTTC
>CAJUHQ010000207.1 GCA_910586095.1 uncultured Lachnospiraceae bacterium
ATCGATTCAAATGTTGAATTACAATCAGTAGGAATGGTGACAGCATGATAATTAAGAAATTTCAAGGGAGAACAAAAGACGAGGCGCTGGAGAGTGCAAGAAGGGAGCTTGGCGTTAATATTGTAGAAATGAACGTCAAGGCGTTGAAGCCAAAGGGAATCATGGGACTGTTCAGAGGGACAAGATTCGAGGTGACAGTTGCCAGAGAAGAGGAGAATGAGAAGTACAGTGCCGCCGCTGCAAAGGATGTCCAGAAGGACGGCGTGGCAGTCAGCTTTAGCCACAATGAGCCGCAGGGAAAAATCATTCCTATGAAAAAAGAGGAAGTACAGGAGGATACCAAGGCAGTAGGACTGGCAGTAGCAGATGTTCTCTCCACATATCAACCGGAGACTGCCAGAGATGAAAATGTAAGAGAGCGCAGTCGGTTTGAGCCCCGAACAAGCGCGCCAGTTCGGGAAAACGGTCTGGAAGAAAAGCTTGACAGTCTTCAGAATCTGATTGAGAAACAGCTTTCCAGGCAGGATGTCAGATCACAGCCAGAAGAGTCCAAAAGCATTGAGGAAGAGAAGAAGGAAGAAGACACGGAACGAATAAGCTTCCTGAAAATTTTGTATAATAAAATGACTGACAATGAGATTAATGAGAAGTATGCAAATGAGATGATTGATGAGATTGACAGGAATTGTAAGGCAGATGTGACATTAGATTTTATGCTTTCTGAAATATATCAGAGAATGATATTGAAATTGGGAAAACCTTATGTGATGGAGGAAGATGGAAAGAGTCCTAAAGTTATATTTTTTGTAGGTCCTACAGGAGTGGGGAAGACAACAACTATCGCAAAGATCGCATCGACCTACAAGCTAGAGCACAGAAAAAAGGTTGCGATGCTCACGGCAGATACATACAGGATTGCGGCTGCTGAGCAGCTAAGGACATACGCAAATATTCTTGAGGTGCCGTTTAGAGTTGTGTATACAGCAAAGGAAATAGAAGCAGCTGTTGAAGATTTCAGGGAATATGATTATATTTTTGTGGATACAACAGGTCATTCTCCAAATGATGAGGCACAGTGTGAGAATATGAGTGCTCTTATTAATTCTGTCGATATCAAAACTTCCAGAGAGGTATTTCTGGTATTGTCGGCCTCAACAAAATATAAGGATCTGATGAGGATATCAGACACTTATAAGGAAATTACAGATTATAAGCTGATCTTTACTAAGCTTGATGAAACGTCTGCGCTAGGAAATATCTATAATCTGAAGCTTTATACAGGTGCGAAACTTTCTTATGTGACTTGTGGTCAGAATGTGCCTGATGATATTGAGTATTTTAATCCACAGTCAACTGTGAAACAGTTGCTTGGGGGAAGGCGTTGATAGGAGGGTAGTGTATGGTGGATCAGGCTGAACAATTGAGAAATGTGATTAAATTGAATCCAGCGCCAAAGCCACATGCCCGTGTGATCACGGTGACAAGTGGAAAAGGTGGTGTGGGAAAATCCAATACATCTATAAACCTTGCCTGTCAGTTTAAAAAGCTGGGAAAGAGAGTCATCATATTGGATGCAGATTTTGGTCTGGCCAATATAGAGATTATGTTTGGTACAGTGCCGAAACATAATCTGTGTGATCTGATATATCAGGGAAAAAATATCACAGATATCATAACATGGGGACCTATGGACATAGGCTTTATATCAGGGGGGTCTGGAATTGCCGGTCTCTCTAATCTGAGCAGCGACTATTTAAATTATATCATTCGCAATCTTGCAAAACTGGATGCAATTGCCGATATTATTATCATAGATACAGGAGCAGGAATATCGGATGCAGTGCTGGATTTTCTCGTTGCAAGCGGTGAGATTTTAGTAGTGGCAACGCCAGAGCCGACTTCGATCACAGATTCTTATTCGCTCTTAAAGGCGTTGAATCGGCATCCTCGTTTTTCAAAAGAGGATTCTAAGATTATGGTGATAGCCAATAAGGTATCTGATCTGACAGAGGGAGATACGATGTACACCAAACTAGAGACCGTGGCAAACCGTTATCTGAAACTTCCTGTGTCATTTCTTGGGTCTGTGCCGCGCGATCGCTATCTGGAGGAGGCAGTGATGCAGCAAAAACCAGTGAGTATGCAGAATCCGAACGCAAAATCGTCTATTGCATATGAGCGGATCGCATATCTTTTGATGGATAAGGAATATAATAAGTCGTTGGTAAAAAGGGGAATGGCAGCGTTTTTCTCGCATATTGTGTCGGGAAATAAAAAAATGGGATGAATCGTGAGTTCAGGAGGAGTCTATGATAGAAAAATTTATATCGCCGGGAGATAAGCTAGAATTGAAATCAACAGTTCAGGTGACGCTTCCTGACGGTACAGAAGGGGTAAAGACTTACAGGACTTCAGTATATAATATTTTGGAGGATGGAAAGCTTGAGCTGGTAATGCCGATGGAACAGACAAAACTGGTGCTGCTTCCGGTAGGCGGAGAGTATGATGTATGCTTTTATTCTCATAAAGGAGTCTATCGTACCGATGTCAGGATTGTTGACAGACAGAAAGTAAATGGGATGTATATTCTGATTGTGGAGCTGATCAGCAGCCTGCACAAATATCAGCGGAGAGAATATTATCGTTTTAACTGTATTGTGGATGTGATGGCACGGGAGATGACCAAATACGAAGAAGATGCTTTTGCCAGAGGCCGGACATATATCGTCTCTGAGCAAGACATGATAAAGGGAGTGATTGTAGATATCAGTGGCGGTGGAACTCGCTTTGTATCAAAGCACAAATTCACTGAGGACAGCATGATATTGATGCAGTTTGATTTGTCAATTCTAGGCAGCTACCGATCTTTTCTGCTGGCTGCCAAAGTGATTTATTCCGGTGAGATCGAGAACCGGGAAGAAGAGTACGAAAACCGTGTGAAATTTGAATATATAGACACGATGACACGCGAGGAGATTATTAGATATATTTTTGATGAGGAAAGAAAAAATAGAAAGAATGGGAAGGATTGTTGAATAGTATGACAATGAACTCAAACATCTCAAAAATAAAGAAAAAAATTCTGGTAGTTGATGATTCTGCACTTATGAGAAGAGTTATGTGTGATATAATTAATTCAGA
>CAJUHQ010000208.1 GCA_910586095.1 uncultured Lachnospiraceae bacterium
ACAAAATCTTAGGGAATTTTCCTGTTTCTTTATATCGTCTGGCCATCTTCGTGCAGCGTAAGATCAGTGCTGCGTCTGTCAAAAAAGTAGTCTTTTCGTTGTCCTCTAGTTTTTTCTCAGATAGTTCCTCTAAAAGCAATGCCAAAAGATAGCTTCGCCGAACAATAAATACAACATACTCCCACTTTGGCTCCAGGACGTTCTCATACCACTGAAATACACCTGGCAGTTTCTGCTCTACCTCTTCTTTACTTATAAAATTGAATAATTTTTTCATGGTATCAATTTCTGTCCTTTTCTATACTATATATTTCAATCCACACTCCCGCGTGGGGAGTGACTCTCTATGCGGATAGGGGTGCAAGGCCTATCCGCATTATTTTTACACAATTTTCTTATTTTATCATAGCAAAAAAATTCCAATCTATCAAGGGTTCTTCCCTTTTATGGCGCTATATAAGCCACACTTCATAGACTACTAGAATAAATACTACTCAAATCTTGTCACCTTTGCCTATTTTATATAAGCAGTGTAACAAGCCATACCACCGTTTGCGCAACAACCACAATTTTACATGATTTGCTGCGGATAACTCCTTGATATATGGATTCTTCTCCCACTTTGGAAACTGCTTATTCATATAATTCATAAATCGATCTGGAAACGTACTCTTCTTATCTCCTCTAATAGTTCTTCCTGCTGCGGCAATCAGCACATGATATATCCCAAGGTACTCCAATTCTCTATAGTATCTCTCGTACAGACCCTTCTTTTGATAGAAATTTAGAATAATATCCATCGCTTTCAAAATCTCTATATTTTTGGGACTAACTTTACTGTGCATAACGGACGTGGTTCGTTGCATGTAATAATATACTGCTTTGTGTACTACTGCGATTTTTTTAGCGCCTGTATAGAACATGCAAGCTCCTGCCAAATCCTCATACCACATGTGAGTTGGATACTTTAACTGATGATCGACAAACAAGCTCTTTTTGTAAATTTTGTTCCACGGACACGGATATTCCAACAAGATGCGCGGAAACGCATCAAGGCTTACAATTTTCTCATCCGTGTGACATCCTATCATATTCTCAATTTTATTACCATGTTCGTCTGTCACTACAGCATCAAAAATTGCCATATCAGCATCATATTTTTTGATAGCCTGATAGGTTTCCTCCACAAAGTCGTGCGTCACAGTATCATCACTGTCCACAAATAAAATATATTGTCCCTGTGCATACACTACCCCATTATTTCTCGCATCTCCCTGTCCGGCATTTTCCTGTGTGTACACACGAACTTGATTGGGATATCGCTGTTTCCAACTATTTGCTATTTCTAGACTGTGATCTGTAGAACCATCATTAATCAATAGTACTTCATAATCCTTATATGTCTGCTCCATTACTGATTGCATACACGAATCGATAAATTTTTCTGCGTTGTAAATTGGGATAATAATGCTTACTTCCATAACTCTCCTTTATGCAATCGTGATGTGAACAACGTTTGTATTGTGAACTTTTGTTTGATTTATATGTCTCATTCATGGATTTCTTTTCTATTCATCTCTTCATTAGTTTAAAATCATTACTAAATAATGTCAAAATTAAGGTCTTATTTAGGGGCTAATAATGCATAAATTGAAACCAACTGTTCTGTTACAATATTTAAATCAAAACTTTCATGTACTTTTTTATATGCCGCATGCCCTATTCTTTTCTTCTTCGTACTATCTGACAATAAACTATCTAACGCACTTGTAAGTTGTTTCACATTCTTTGGTTCTACTAGTAAACCATCTTTCCCATCAATAAAAGTCTGTTGTAGTCCTCCAACCCTGGAAGCAACTGGTGTACAACCATATGCCATGCCCTCTAACACAGCAATACCCTGTCCCTCAAAATAAGATGGCATTACAAAGATTGAACACTCTTCTAACAAAGTTTGCTTTTGTTTGTCATTGATCCAACCTAAATACACAATCCATTCCTTATGTGTCTCATAATATCTTTGCAGTGTCTTATCCTCCCATCTCCCTCCCAGATACAATTGAATATCCTTATATTTGTCTCGCAAATCACTTACTGACTCAAATAATTCCTTTATCCCTTTTTCTTTGCAAATTCTTCCGATGTATACTATTTTGTGATTTTGATAATTTTTTGTTTCTAAACGATAATCCGGAATAGAAATTCCATTTGGCAAAACAACAATTTTTTTAGACGATACTACCTGTGAAAAAAAATCCTTCCATATTGGTGCTAATACAATTAATATATCTGCTTTATTCAAATTATGATACTTTTTACTTCTACTTTTGCCGCTTCCCGATTTCATAAAAAACCGCTGTACATCCCCGCCATGCTGGTGAAGAATTACTTTTTTATGAAACAATTTTGCCATATATATAAAATAAAGTTTACGATAATAGCTTGCATCTGTTGCCATATTAACATGAACTACATCATATTTTTTGATGTACCTTGCAAACAAAACATATGCTTGTAACGCCTTACACAACTTTGCAAATTTACTGCCATCTACCATTGTTCCAATATATCGAAGTTCCACACGTTTATCCAGTCGTGCTTTATACCAATTATTTATTACATTCGATATTCCACCTTGTACACTTCTGTCTGGCCCTACCATCAATACTTTTATTTTTACTGTTTTATGCTCTTCTACCTTGTCCATCCTCTTCACTCTATACCACTCCTTCATGCAAGTGTTGAATCTACGGTGCGAACCTTTTTCATAAAGTGAATAACCTAACTCTTTAACTTTTATATAGTTACTATTCAGCCATACCCATTCATAAGTTGTCGGATTGTACCATCTGACAAT
>CAJUHQ010000209.1 GCA_910586095.1 uncultured Lachnospiraceae bacterium
TTCATTACTATTTGTGCCGCCAACTGAAAGGCGGCGGAATGGAGATTTATATGCTATATAGATTTTTGAAAGCTATTTTTCCCCAACGTAGAACTGGGATATTAAATGTTATATGCTATTGCGTCATTGTGATGATTGCATTTTGTGTGAATGGATTTGGGGAAACAAAATTAAACTTGCTGCTAATCCCTATTTTATATTTTGTGTTTACTATGTTTATGTTTCGAACTTCCATAAGAAATGGAATTGCATATACCATGATATTTTATGCGATTTTTGCGGGAGGAGAAGTTATCAATGAACTAGTGATTCGTATTCTCATTAAAAATATTACAATTTTTCAGAACGAATGGACAGATCAAAATAGAATTTGTTCGTGGATAGTTCTTTATAGTGTTCAGTTTTTATTCCTTTTGTTTATTGAGAAAGCTATGAAAAAGTTAGAGATTGAGCAAAATCAGCAATTTGCATGGTATCTTTTGATTGTGCCTACAGCATCTATTGCTATTTTGAGCAATTATATGTATTTAGAGTTTCCCCAAAGTTTGTGGATGCAAGCAGTCATGTGTATGGGGGCATTGTTGTTATATGTTTCCAATGCGTCTGTTTTTCTTATTTTAGAAAAGTATACTTCTGTTTTAAATCAGTTAAGAGATGAAGAAGTATATAAGATAAAACAAGAAATGGAAGATAATAATTTGCAAGATATTATTCGGCTGAATAAAGAGTATCGTTGTCAAATGCATGATATTCATTCTTATTTGGGAAATATAAGAATGCTTGCTATGGATGAAAATTGTGAGGATATTGTCACTCTTATTAATGAGATGGAAGGATCTATACAAAAAAAGATTGATGGTAGAGTATATAGTGGAAATAGTATATTAAACGCCATACTTACTGAGCGAAGTGCAAAAGCACAAGAAGAAGGAGTGGATTTGGAGATTTTTGTTGAAGATTTTTTAAATGTAGAGTTTATATCTGGGGTGGATATGGTTTCAATGTTTGGAAATTTAATTGATAATGCAATGGAAGCAGCACAACAATGTAGCAAGGAAAAACGAAAAGTGCTTGTAAAACTTTTTATGGGGAATCGCCATATGCTAATTCTACATATAGAAAATAATTTTGAAATTATGGCACAACAAGAAGGAGATAGAATGTTGACAACAAAATCGGATTCAATAAGTCATGGGTTAGGAATGGGAATTGTACAAAAAGTAGCACAAAAATATGGTGGAACAATGAGTTGGATGATACAAGAAGATGTTTTTGTGACTATTTTATCCATTTCGGATCAAATAAAATATACTTTATAAATGAAAATTTTGGTCATATAGAAGTATAATTTTGGTAAGTATGTAGATAAAGCAAGTATTTTGTGATATTTTAAAAAAGTTATATAACATAAGCATATCAATTAATAATTAAGGAGGCAACTTGTGATGAAGAATGAAAACAGAAAAAATGGAGCTATGAATATAATAAATAAATGTGCAAAGGCGATGGCAGTTTACACAGCAAACTCAGCATGTATGTGGGCTGCTCATCAACCTAAAGTTCCACAAGAGGTGCGGAAGTTCCGTAAGTTCTAATGCTTGTTAAACTTGCAAAGCAAGTAGTGGATTGGCAAATCCGCAAAGAATACCTGCCAAAGGAAGAACGTGCGCTGTATGAGTATGCATATGAGGCTTTGTTAAATCAAGTTCTCAATATTTCAATTGCAATTTTGATTGCATTGTGGATGCATGCGGCACTTCCTGTATTTGTGTTTCTCGTCAGTTATATTCCACTGCGTTCTTATTGTGGAGGGTATCATGCGCGAACACATGGTGGCTGTACCATTTTATCCACGCTATTGATTCTTGGCGTATGTATGCTAGAGAAAGCTATAACAGAAGGGAGTTTTATAGGATTACATTATACTACTAGGGATATTTTTGATATGATAGTCATGATGGCCATTGTATTTGGAATTTCTGGAAGTATTATTTTTCGATTTGCTCCTGTTGCAGATAGCAACAAACCACTAGATGAGGAAGAAACAGTACATTATCGCAGACAAGGCAAGGTGTTATGGCTGATTGAAACTTGTGTTGGATTGCTGCTATGTATCTGGTTTAGACGCGCTGCTCTAATAGTGGGTATCAGTCACTTGGTATTAAGCATTATTTTGTGTTTGGGAATTATAAAACAAAGAATAGAAAAATAAAGTCTGCATGCAGGCTTTATTTTTTTTGCGCAGCGTATAGAGTTATATTACAAAAATGTGTCACTAAAATAATACACAGGTCGCATATAGGAAGAAAAAATTTTTTCAAACTTGGTTTTATAGGTAATAAATAAAATTTAGATAGGTATGTGACAAATTTACTAGGAGTTTTTATTTTATTTGCATATTTCGACAAAATGCGACAGATAATTGGCAAATTTTGGTCATATAATAGTATAAATTTAGCAAACATATTGCAGTTTTTGTAATAACAAGTAAAATAAAAAATCAATAATATCCAGTTTGCATAAAGAAGGGCGCAAGCATATTGCGCGCAAATAATGTGCAATAGGTAATAATGGAACCAATATTGCACGCACATAAAAACAAGCGAAAAATAGATATTTTTTATCAATTTGAATACATCGCATAATATCTAATGTGAAATCAAAGATTTCACCTATCCTGATTTGTATACCTGCTTTTGGCGTTTTTCATCTGGATTTGAGTTAGTGTGAAAAGTACTTCTAACTGCCTGTGGCAGTTTCTGTTTGCAGCAAAGGCTGCTTCA
>CAJUHQ010000210.1 GCA_910586095.1 uncultured Lachnospiraceae bacterium
CACCCATCCTGATTGGAGTGCCCGCTAAGGCGGGCAGATGGGAGTTAGTGTGAAAAATAGTTCTAAGGCAGCAAAAGACACTGTCTAAGAACTATTAAGTCTGCATAGCAGACTTTTTTCACACAGGAAAAACGCAAAAGACAGCGTTTTTCATTTCTATTTGAGCCGCCAAAGGCGGCATGGAGGATTAGTATGAAACTGAGCGATATTTTAAAAAAAGAACAGGTAACATTATCATTTGAGGTATTTCCACCCAAGGCTACTGCAAATTATGAGGCAGTAGAAGAGGCAGCATATCGAGTGGCAAAATTAAAACCAAGTTATATGAGTGTTACATATGGTGCAGGAGGAAGCACTCGTAGCAATACTGTAAAAATTGCAAAAGGAATACAGGATAAATATAACGTGACTACTATAGCACATCTTACTTGTGTGGGAGCTACCAAGGAGAGGATTTTGCAAGATTTAGAGCAAATGAGAGAGGTGGGAATAGAGAATGTACTTGCGCTGCGAGGTGACAGACCACAAAATTACGAAGGAGATCCATTTGTACAATATCATTATGCATCCGAACTTGTGGCTGATATTAAGGAATTTGGAGGTATGTGTATAGGAGGAGCATGTTATCCAGAAGGTCATGTAGAATCAGCTAACACTCATACAGATATTTTGCATCTTAAGAAAAAAGTGGATGCAGGTTGCGAATATCTCACGACACAGATGTTTTTTGATAATAATATCTTCTACAATTTTCTTTGCAAGGTGCGTGAAGCAGGGATAGATGTTCCCATTATTCCTGGTATTATGCCAATCACTAGGGCAAAACAACTCCAAAATGCAGTAAAGCTTTCTGGATGCAATGTTCCTATGAGATTTAGAAGTATTGTGGATTGTTTTGGTAGTAACCCAATGGCGATGCAGCAGGCTGGTATTATATATGCTACAGATCAGATTATTGATTTGATTGCAAATGGAATCAAGCACATTCATGTGTATTCTATGAACAACTCTAATGTCGCAAAGGGCATACAGGATAATCTTTTAGGATTGCTGTAAAAGATATAATGTTATTTAAAAATTTCACATATTCTGATATAAGAGCCCGCCTGAGGCGGGCAGTAAAAGTGAATGTTGTATTCTAGCAACTAAGTGAAGTGTTTTTGACTTAAGGTTACATTGTGATAGGCAAGATCTGTTGTCACTTCTACATCAAACCAATCGGGCGGAAGAAAAGCATTTGCTAGATCAAGAGACGAGAATTCTACTTCGGCCATAATAAGTGGTGCAAAGGGAGGCGCAAACACATCTAATTCTATAGTGAGCGTTGGCAGTACAATAGGATAGCAACTATCGTCAAATTGTGGGTTTTTTAAAGGGATCAAGTATCGCTTTTTAGAAATAATATTGCCGTCTGCTTTTTGGAGTAGATGTTGGTAGGAAGCCTCGTCAAGTGGTAGATTATATTCCTCGCGTGCTAAAAGTCCACTTCCCTTATAAGTAAGTGTATATGTGTTGTTTGACTTGCGAATACGGACTACAGGAGAAGTGTTTAAGTAGGCTTGTTCTATAATCTTGCAAGGATACTGCTCCAAATTGTCAGGTAAGTATTTTAGTGTGTATTTTTTTTCGATTTCCATATGTTCCATAGTGTTGATTCTCCATTCTATAAAGGATATATGCCATTTTTGAGAGTGATATAGTTTCATTATAACACAAAAAAGTAAGTTAGACGATCCTTTTGTTGAAAAATGGTGATGATATAAGTGTGAGTCATAGCAAAGCTGTGACATGGATGTTAGAATGAAAACAATAGGAACAAGTAGTGCTAATATTTTGACCTGTATGTGGCTTGACAGTGGCATAGGTGGCATCTGCAATAAACACAAATAAACAGACAAGACATAAAAGGATGCGTTGTTTTAGAGTCATACGATGGTAAAATGTATTAAAGATAGGTTGGAAGATGCAGATTAGCACTACACCACCTAAGCCAAAGCCAATGGAACTTGTCAGACAGATATGTCCGTTAATATTACAGACATGTCCACTGTAATCCCACCATCGCACGCCCCATTTCCACTCCAACCACATTCCAGAAAAATATTCCAATGTGGTACAGACAAGAGTGGAAAGAGTAAATACCCAAAAGGGATGTCGTCGAAGTTTATGAAAAACAAGCATGAGAATGACGCTGCCAATACCATAGATAGGAAGATAGGGACCTCTATATATACCACGATTCACAAAGGCGTGCGCAGTGACTAAATAAAGAAGGACTTCCCATATCCAGCCAGTAAAGGCAGCAGTAAAGAACAATAATACATAATAATCAAAGGGACGTAGAATTTTCTTTTTCATGTGTATAGTATGTGCGTAATAAATAGATTCAATTAAGAAATTCACAATTTTATTATGGAAAGTCTTTGACTTTCATAATATGGATGGACATACGACCCGTGAAACGGCAGCTTGAGTATGATGTGAGTTTATTATAAAAGTCCTAAAATTTGCAAATAGGAGTACGCATTTACTGCGGATTTTGTATAGGGGCCAAAATATGGACTTTACATTTTATGTGTATGGTATGTTCTAAACATCTATTTTTATTGACGGTGGAGTAAGTGTGAGAAGAGTTTCTGATCACAGAAAAGGCTGTTTCGCAGAGAAACTCTAAGTCTAACACAGGAGATTTGAAATTCCACTTTGCGGAATCATAGAGGTTAGTGTGAAAAATAGTTCTAAGGCAGCAAAAGACACTGCCTAAGAACTAT
>CAJUHQ010000211.1 GCA_910586095.1 uncultured Lachnospiraceae bacterium
ATTTCAATCCACACTCCCGCGTGGGGAGTGACTATAATGTAATATTGTGGATAAGTTTAAAGATATATTTCAATCCACACTCCCGCGTGGGGAGTGACGAAAGGTATCCCGTTCATGTGTCCCTCCTGGCGGTGATTTCAATCCACACTCCCGCGTGGGGAGTGACCAGTCTAATATTTCCACCTCAACCGCCGCCGCAGATTTCAATCCACACTCCCGCGTGGGGAGTGACCCCTTATCCTCCCTTTTGCGGTTTCCGACAGGGATTTCAATCCACACTCCCGCGTGGGGAGTGACTGGAATGTCCATCTTTATATCTCTATTTGCAATGATAATTTCAATCCACACTCCCGCGTGGGGAGTGACGCGCTGCCCATAGTTGACACATTCCTTTGCAACTTTCCGAAGACGCGTCTTTCCAGCAGCATCCTGCGTAGAAACATCATAGGTAATTAACACCAGCATACAAACACCTACTTCCATAAAAACGGAGGATATTCATCAATATCTCCACGAATGGTCCGTGCTAGCAAAAGAGCCTGTATATAAGGTACCAATCCCCATACAATCTTCTCTTTTAAGTAGGGATGTGTTATTGTTTCCTTTTTGCGATTTTGCCACGCACTAAAAAATACTTTTCTACCATCATCATTTAAAAAAACTGCGTTGTCTCTTTGCTTTTCAAAGTGGTTTGCCTGAATCGCTTTTGTGTTTATCAACGTTATAATAAATCTGTCCGCCAAAACAGGCCTTAACTCCTCCATCAAATCAAGCGCGAGTGACATACGTCCTGGCCTGTCACTATGCATGAATCCCACATAAGGATCTAATCCAACACTAGATAAAGCATTTGCACAATCTCCTGCAAGTATTGTATAAGCAAATGATAATAGTGCATTGACATTATCAAGAGGTGGTCTGCGATTCCTTGTCGCAAAATTAAAATCATCTTTCTGATTCAATATCATCTCATTGAATATAGAAAAATACTGCTCGGCCGCTTTTCCTTCTATGCCTCTAAGTTCATCCACCCCTAACACACTATCTATTTTAGGAAGAGTTTCATACAATGTATTGGATATTTGTTTTAACTTTTGCGAATCGACGCGATATGCATGATCCCGCAATGTACGCTCTATGCTCCATCTGCTGTTAAACACCTTACCCACAATCATATTTTTAGCGTATACAATACTTCTGTTAGCATCGTCTGATATTCGATATTGCTCCTTTCGAAGCAACACATTTCCGTATTCCTTTCCTACGACTCTAGCCAAAAAAGTTCCTCTAGGCGAAAAGAAACTCATTCCTATCTTGCGTTCTGTGCAAGCTCCCATCAGTGCTGGACTTGCGCCCTTATATGTAAAACACACAATATTTTCCAACGTATGAAGCGGAAATCTACCAAGCACTTTCTCACCGTCTTGTATTACAATGTTTTCACCATCAAGCGTCAGATAACAGCTTTGCGTCATGACATATAACGTATTGAGTAATTTTCTCACATTCGTACTCCTATCAATTCCTATATATTATTTTCTATTGTCTCAACACATATATAACGTTTTCATTCTTCCTCATATTTCACTCGTATATTTTGCTCAATATATTCTCTGACCTTCATTACTTTTTGTAATTTGGGAACACACAAATTTTCTAGAGAGCATGCTTTACACTGTTTAGTCGGTTTTACATTGGGTGTATATCCTTTCTGAGACAATTCATGCATTTCCTGCACATTCTTTTTTACTTGCTCCCGCAATAGCTTTGTAAATGTCACTAAGCTGCGTCGTCTTTTCTCTCCATAATACAGATATCCGTCTGGTATAGTTGTCTGAAACATCTCTTCTAGACAGATGGCTTGTGCACAAAGCTGCAATTCGTCTGCATTATGTTCCTTGGGTGATCCATGTTTATATTCAATAGGCATTGGACTCCATTTGCCGTCATATCCAAATAGATCAATGCCATTTTTATTTTGATGAAATTCAACAACATCACACTGTCCACTTAGCCCAAGTTCACAAGAAGCAATGCGCAGCCCTCTGACAATCAGCAAGTTTCCTCGCTTTTCAAAAGAACTTTCATCATGTACTTTTTTGTGCATCAGTTCACCAGCAGTAGTTCTATAATTCTCTGCCCACTGCTGCTCAATGTGTATCAACGCCCACTGCCGTCTGCAAAAGGCAAAGTGTTGGAGACCAGAAAGCAGTAAATAATCCTCTTCTGTATACATCCTTACATACCTTCTAATTCTTCAAGTTCTAAATCTGGCAAAGAATGAATCTGTATACTATACTCTTCAAATTCTTTTGGGTCCTCTATTCCTTCCTTGGTTTTGATCTCAATTAAACGATGCACTTTTGCAGAAGAGTACTGGCCTGTAGGACAATTATGTCTCCACCAGTATACCTTGCATACTTCCATGCTTCCCTCAGGTCTTGCCGAAGAGCTATCATTGACAAACAATGTGCGCAAAGCCTTTTTGATCTTATCCGCGTCCTCGTCACTAAATCCCGTCTTTTGTGCAAGCTGGTGATTGATACTGCCCTTTATAACATATAAAGCAGAGTAGATCTTATGCTTCATTCCCATTGTATCAGAAGACTTTTTCTCTTTTGTCTCACT
>CAJUHQ010000212.1 GCA_910586095.1 uncultured Lachnospiraceae bacterium
GAGAAAGGAGTTGCTACCATGTGTAAAATTATGGAAGATATGAGAAATGAAGCGGTACAAAATAAGGCAAAAAGGACAGCAATACATTTAATAAAGTTGGGCAAAATGACTTTAGAGGAAATAGCAGAGGCTACAGAATTATCCCTTGATATAGTTAAAGAGTTAGAGAGCCAATCAATGCAGTTAGCATAATTGGAGAAAGCGTTTAATATCAATAAAACAGCATAAAGACGCATAGAACAATAAGTTCAAAACTATGCGTCTTTTTTATGTGTGCTTGCACACATTGCCCAACAAAGAGGAACATGGCAACAATATTCAAGCCATAACTACAGTACAGATACCGCTCTGCTTACAATTTTTCGCTTTTCTATGCGTTGTGAACAGAGTTATCCATGACCAAATAGTTTGTTATGCACATTCCTACGATGCTTGTCTTTTGGTCTTTGGTGCTTTCGTTTCAAAATAGTGTGGTGCTGGTCTATCTCTTGTTTGCGGTTGCTTGCTTCTTTACCATACATGAGATTTGATGTTGGGTTGTCATACATCATAGTTCATGATATAATTAGATCGATCAAATGCCAGAAGGGAGTATTTTCATGCAGAGTGTGCTGAAACGTATTGAAGGGAAGGAAATCAAGATTTTTAGTATGGTTTCCTTACTGCTTTTGCTGGTGGCTTCCTGTCTGACAGGAACCATACAGGAAGCAGTTCAGGGAATGTGGCAGATTGTCATATCTAGAGACGCATTAATTACAGATTATTTTGAACTAGTAGGGTATGGACCGGCATTGTTTAACGGGGTGTTAGTCCTTGGCACTACAATTGTGCTAGTTCTTGTGCAAAAAATTCCATTTACTGGCCTGACAGTGGCAGCACTTTCTATTAATGCTGGATATGCGCTCTGGGGGAAGAATCCAGTCAACATTCTTCCAATTTTTCTCGGAACAGCATTGTATGCACATGTACATAAAGCACGGCTAGGCCGCTATCTCTACACAGCGTTGTTTGGTACCTGTTTAGCACCAATACTTACGGAATTGGTCTACTTGCTTCCATTTGGACGACCGTGGAATCAAGTGATTGCGATTGCGGCAGGTCTGTTTATGGGATTTGTGTTGCCGCCTTTATCAGTTCATGCGGCGTCTATGCATATGGGATATAGTTTGTTTAATGTGGGATTTTCAGGAGGTATTCTCGCATTTGTTGTAGTAAGTATCCTTCGTTCATTTGGAATGGAAAGTCATGCTGTTCTTATCTGGAAAGAAGGCACTAATAGCACAATGGCAGTGGTATTGTATAGCTATTTTGTGGTAACTATCTTATATGGATGGCTGATTAGTAAGGGGGATCTTAAAGGATTGATTGGCCTTATGCAACGCCCTGGACGTGCCGTGACAGATTTTGTGATGATGGATGGGGCGGGGCCTGCTTTAATGAATATGGGGTTAGTGGGCATCACAACCACTACCTACATTTTGTTGGTTGGTGGCGACTTTTCTGGTCCTATAGTCGGAGCGATCTGGACTGCGTTTGGTTTTGCCGCATTTGGTGTACACATTAAAAATTATCTTCCTGTGTTGGCAGGAGTGTATTTGTCCACACTTGTGAGTGTATATACACCAACTACCCCAGGAATTCAGTTAGCCGCCGTGTTTGCAGCGGGACTTGCGCCAATTGCAGGTCAATTTGGGCCTCTTGCGGGTATAGCCGCTGGCTTTTTGCATGCAGGTATTGTTATGTGTACAGCTCAGATGTATGGCGGACTCAATTTGTATAACAATGGGTTTAGTGCAGGCTGGGTTGCAATTTTTATGGTGCCTGTAATAGAGAGCGGTATGAAACGATTTAAAATAAAAAAGGGGAAGAAGTAAATGGTTCACGAAGAAAAAAGAATCGCTAAGATTGTGGAGGAACTGACAATATATTTTTTTGCATTGGGAGCAGATACTATCGAATCCAAGATTCACAAAGACGCAGAGGATGTTATAATTTCATTTACAGCCAATTATCAGCCGGAGCATATCAATCGAATCAATCAGTTGGAAACGTATTTTAATAAACCTAAAAATGAAGGGATAGAGGATGTGTACTGGGAGCTTGCAGGTAGTGGAGATCCTGGTGAGACAAGTCAGTTATTGTTGGTTGGTATGATGATCGATCGCGCTACGATACGATGTGAAAATGGGTATGTGACTATGGAATTGTACAAGAGACAGGCAATATAAACATTTTATATATTTTTAATATTTTTGACAGATTGGCACATTCTACATAATAGAGTGTGCTGTTTTTATGCACACGGATGCGTAGAGGAATTATGCAGCTAAAGCTGCCTTGTCATATTTTATTAAGAAGATAAATCATAGGCACGTTATAAAAATGAATAAAGAAGATTATAGAAGTTTTTATAATGACTTACACAAAGGAACTCTAGGAAATTGTGGAAAATTGTGGTATGATTACAAAAGTAAGAGTGAAATATAAAATTTCACCCATCCTGATTGAAGAGCCCGCAAAAGCGGGCAGATGGGAGTTAGAGTGAAATATAAAATTTCACCCATCCTGATTGAAGAGCCCGCAAAAGCGGGCA
>CAJUHQ010000213.1 GCA_910586095.1 uncultured Lachnospiraceae bacterium
TACGATATGCAGCCCGCGCATATGCTACGATAACAGAGGCTGTGAACTCTGGATTAGAATCCAATTTTAGACTGTATTCTATCACATGGCTATTCTCCTCATTCCATCCTGTTTTTCCGCTTCTAATCACAAAACCGCCATGTGGAATCCCGCTATGATTCTGTTTTAATTCCTCCTGTGTGATAAAATGAACTGTCGTGTCATACTCTGCAAAATAATTTGGCATTGTCTGAATCTCTTCTGTAATCTTGTCTAAATTGGCTCCTTCTTTTGGTACAACAAAACATTCGCGCATATGTTTTTCTCGCACAGAAAGCTGAGGATTCTCTCCATTTCTCACAGATGTAAGCGCCTTCTTAACAGGAATAGTATACTGCTTGCCGTCCGCAACTCCTTCAACACGTCGTATCGCATCAGAATGTCCCTGACTAACACCTTTTCCCCAAAATGTATAGTCATTTCCATTGGGAAGAACTGCATTGCCATAAAGTCGATTGAGTGAAAACATGCCTGGGTCCCACCCTACAGAAATCAATGCAATAGTACCATTTTCTTTGGCTGACTTGTCCACCTGCTCAAAATGTTCTGGTATTTTTGCATGGGTATCAAAACTATCTACCACCGTAAAATATTTTGCATATTCTTTTGTCTGTTGTGGAAGATCGGTTGCACTTCCCCCACAGAGCAATAACACATCAATCTCATCTACATGTTCTTTGGCCTCGCCGGCATGGTACACAGGAACGTTTTCTGTCAAAATCTTGACTGTCTCAGGGCTACGCCTTGTAAAAACTGCCCTCAGCTCCATATCCTCATTTTGCCTGATAGCACATTCGATTCCCTTACCTAGATTTCCATATCCCATAATACCAATTCTAATCATTGTAGCCCTCCTACTGAAAATAATAAAACTATTGATGTCTCAATCTAACTCCCGTGTTGCAGCTTTGCTGCGTCTCAAATCATGAGCGTGAAAAAGTCTGCTATGCAGACTTAGTACTTCTCTGCGAAACAGCCCTTTGCTGTGAGCAAAAACTGCCACAGGCAGCTAGAAACTCTTCTCACACTATCTCCTTTAAAAATATCTGTAACAACTAAAACTTTATATTTATTATATTCTCTGATATTTCCTGCTGTCAACACCTATACATATACAATGCAACCGTTTCACTAGCTCTTATAATTTTGCTTCGCGGAATCTCAAATCTTTAGTGTGAAAAAAGTCTGCTATGTAGACTTTTTTCACACTAACTCCCATCTGCCCGCCTTAGCGGGCTCTCCAATCAAGATGTGGGAAATTTTAATTTCACACTAACTCCCATCTGCCCGCCTTAGCGGGCTCTCCAATCAAGATGTGGGAAATTTTAATTTCACATTAACTCCCATATGTTAGAATAACTTACTGTAATCAGGGCATATTTGAGTCAGAACCTCAAATACGACCCTACTCTTATTTTTTTATTCAATTTTCCATACACTTTTCTCAACTTGCAAATGTATGTCGTCAACACACATTTGCCATCTATGATAATTTTTTAACCTTGTCTATACAACATTTATCTATATTCTATCACATTTTACTTTATTATCCAAAATCTTTTTTAGCATATATTCTTTTTACAAGCTTTTTATCCGTTCACAATCATTTCATTGTATGGTTACAATGCTCATTTATCTTTTTCATTGTCTGACTCCTCCTTTGACACCAGTTTTTCTGTGACTGCTAGACCTTTAACAAGCATTTCTGGAACACGATAGCCCAACTCCACAAGATTTTCTATTATACTTCTTGCCTCATTTATCATTAAAAGCGCTAATGTATACCATCCAATTAATTTTAAAAATAACAAGTTTAGATCTAACACGTCACTTCCTAACTTAACAAAAACATTGCTGACTGTAAACGCTACTAAAATGATTGCCCAATATCCCAATTTCTTTATAATCCCTATTAATCCCACCTTGCTGGATTCTTCCTTGTGTTGACGGGCATTATACCATCCTGTTAGCCAATCTAATACATTGAACAACATATATGCTGCAAATATGTACCAATGTACTCCAAATACTACTGTGAACGCTGTAATCAGGGCTCCCACTACTGCATTGTATTGATCTGCAAATACTTGCGTTATTTGTCTTGACATATTTAACCTCCATTTCTACTATGTGCTTCAAGTTTGTGCTTACAGGACAAACACAAACTTGAGCGCTTATTTTTGATATATTATACTATCTTAAACTGTTCTCTTGATAAAGGACCACACTTTGTATCTACCAACAATCCTAATCGCTGTTGCGCTAAGGCAA
>CAJUHQ010000214.1 GCA_910586095.1 uncultured Lachnospiraceae bacterium
AAAAAGGCGAGAATGAATATGTTATAGAAGGAATGACGAGACTAGAGGATTTGGAGGAGCGTTTTGATATCTGCTTTGGAGAAACGGAATTTGATACGCTAAACGGCTATATCATATCAAAATTAGATCGCATACCAGATGAGAATGAAACAACGGAAATCGAAATAGATGGCTATCATTTTAAAATTGTCAAAGTAGAAAAAAATGTTATACAATCTGTTCTTGTGACAAAGATAGAACAGTCGCAACAATCAGATTCGGAGTTATTTAATGAAACAGACGCAAAAATTATGGATAAAGGAGAATAGTGATGTCAGGACATTCAAAATTTGCAAACATTAAACACAAAAAGGAAAAAAATGATGCTGCTAAGGGAAAAATTTTTACAATTATTGGCCGCGAGATTGCAGTTGCTGTAAAAGAGGGAGGACCAGATCCAACAAATAATTTTAAACTTGCACAAGTGATAGCAAAGGCAAAAGCAAACAACATGCCAAATGACACAATTGATCGCGGTATCAAGAAAGCAGCAGGCGATGGAAATGCTGTAAACTATGAACATGTTACGTATGAGGGATATGGTCCAAGTGGCATTGCTATTATAGTGGAGGCGCTTACAGACAATAAGAACAGAACGGCAGCAAATGTGAGAAGTGCATTTACAAAGGGGAATGGAAGCATTGGAACACAGGGATGTGTGTCATTTATGTTTGATGAAAAGGGCCAGATTATTATTGACAAGGAAGAGTGCGAGATGAGCGCAGATGACTTGATGATGATTGCACTAGATGCAGGGGCAGAGGATTTTTCTGAGGAGGAAGACAGCTTTGAAATTATCACAGCTCCCAATGATTTTGATGGTGTATACAAGGCTCTTGAGGAGAACAAAATTGTGATGGCGAGCGCGGAAGTTACTATGATCCCACAAAACTATGTAGAGCTGACAGACGAAACGGCAGTGAAGAATCTTACACGAACTTTAGATCTTTTGGATGAGGATGACGATGTACAGGCTGTATATCACAATTGGGAGGAGTAAAAGAGTACAGGCAGTATGAAAAGCAATAGGATATAAAAGAAATGGTATGTGTAGAAAATAGCAATTTTTCAATTGGCCAGATTTGTCAATCAGGTCAGTGTTTTCGGATGAGCGAGTTGGAGTGTTCTGACGGGGAAAAAGTAGGGCTTGTGGCACATGGCAGATACATGGAAGTAAGTCAATTAGGGAATACAATCTATTTTGACTGTACACAGACAGACTATGATAGGATCTGGAAAAAGTATTTTGATATGGAAACTGACTATGCAAAGATTATAGGAAGTATTGATACACAAGATTCTTATCTATTGGCCGCCGCTGAATTTGGAAAAGGAATTCGGATTTTGCAACAGGATTTATGGGAAATGATTATTTCTTTTATTATCTCCCAGCAAAATAATATTAAGCGAATCCGAAGATGTATTCAATTGCTCTGTAAAAACTATGGAGAGCAGAAAGTAGATGATAATGGAGTGGAATATTACGATTTTCCAACTCCACAGTCGCTGGCTCACGCACAGATAGACGAATTGTATGCATGTAATTTGGGATACAGGAGCAGATACATACATGAGACTGCAAATAGTATATGCAATGGCAGTGTTGCTCTGGAATGTTTGCCACAATTAGGATATACTAAAGCAAAAGAGGAATTGTTAAAACTTTGTGGAGTTGGAGAAAAGGTTGCAGATTGTATTTGCCTGTTTGCGCTTCACATGACAGAAGCATTTCCAAAAGATACCCATATCAATAAAGTGTTAGCAGCAAAATATCCAGAGGGTTTCCCGTTTGAACGATATGCAAGTTACAGTGGAATTTTGCAACAGTATATGTTTTATTACGACTTAAAAAAATAAAGTAATAATAAGAATTATTAATTGTATAAATAGATTGACCATCTTACAGAACGAATTGTGTGATTGATACGAGAGAGCATATTTTCTAAGAGCGAATCGCACAATCAGTTCTGTATAGAAGGACGGTATATGATAGGAACATAGCGATAAAAAGTATGTACTTGAAATTAGTTAGATATCGCAAAGAATGGTTATAAAAAAGTATGTGATATGAGTCTGAAAAGCTTGACAGAGTAAAGTGCATATGATATTATTATAAAAATTGTCATAGGGGCTTATAGCTCAGCAGGTTAGAGCACACGCCTGATAAGCGTGAGGTCGGTGGTTCGAGTCCACTTAAGCCCATCT
>CAJUHQ010000215.1 GCA_910586095.1 uncultured Lachnospiraceae bacterium
CCACCTTCATCCTTTGTCAATACATAAACCTGAGCTGTAAATTTCTTATGGCATGTAACTGTTCCTGGCTTTGAAAGAACCTGACCTCTTTGGATCTCTGTTCTTTGTACACCACGAAGCAATGCACCAATGTTATCACCAGCCTGAGCCTCATCCAGAAGCTTACGGAACATCTCGATACCAGTACAAACAGTCTTTCTTGTCTCCTCGCTGATACCAACGATCTCAACTTCCTCATTGATATGAAGTGTACCACGCTCTACACGGCCTGTTGCAACAGTACCACGTCCAGTAATTGTAAAGATATCCTCGATTGGCATCAAGAATGGCTTGTCTGTCTCACGGATAGGATCTGGAACATACTCGTCAACTGTGCTCATCAACTCCATAACCTTGTCGCCCCACTCACTATGAGGATCTTCAAGAGCCTTCAAAGCAGAACCCTTAATGATTGGGCAATCTGTAAATCCATACTCCTCAAGCTGCTCTGTGATTTCCATCTCTACCAACTCAAGCAACTCATCATCATCTACCATATCACACTTATTCATAAATACAACAATCTTAGGCACACCTACCTGACGAGAAAGAAGGATATGCTCCTTTGTCTGTGCCATAACACCATCTGTTGCAGCAACAACAAGGATAGCACCGTCCATCTGTGCAGCACCTGTAATCATGTTCTTTACATAGTCAGCATGTCCTGGGCAGTCTACATGTGCATAATGTCTCTTGTCTGTCTCATACTCTACATGAGCTGTATTGATTGTGATACCACGCTCTCTCTCTTCTGGAGCCTTATCGATATTCTCGAAGTCTGTAGCTACGTTACCAGCAACGCGCTCTGCAAGAACTTTTGTGATCGCAGCTGTCAAAGTAGTCTTGCCATGATCAACGTGTCCAATTGTACCAATGTTACAATGGGTTTTACTTCTTTCAAATTTAGCCTTTGCCATTTTAAAAGTCCTCCTTAAAATATTGAAAATAATACAAGTTTCATAATTTATAAAACTCTGTCCAACTAGTTTGATTATATTAGAAAACACTAGGATTTTCAAGTGTTATTTGTAAAATCTGTCTCAGCTCAATCTATGGACTTTGCCACAAAGTGCAAAGTCCATAAAACAATCTCGATTACACTAAGCGAAAAATCTAGCGCTTCATCACAAACGAGTTTTTTATAAACTAATTTTATTTATTACTTAGTCTCATTTCACTGATACACACAAAATCTATACAAATATCATCAAAACAAGAAAGCTTTGTTGTGAAATAGAATTTTTTATTTTGTCCGTGCAGCAAGTACCTTGTCTTGAACATTCTTTGGAACTTGCTCATATTTTTCAAAGAACATAGAGTAGTTACCACGTCCCTGTGTCTTTGAACGCAAGTCTGTAGAATAACCAAACATCTCTGCGAGTGGAACAAATGCCCGAACCATCTTACCACCGCCTATGTCATCCATGCCCTCAATACGTCCACGGCGTGAGTTAATATCACCAATCACATCGCCCATATATTCCTCTGGCATTGTTACTTCTACCTTCATAATCGGCTCAAGTAAAACAGGTGCTGCTTTTTGCATTGCTTCCTTAAAAGCAAGGGAACCAGCAATGTGGAAAGCCATCTCAGAAGAGTCCACCTCATGGTAGGAACCATCATATACATTTGCATACACGCCTACAACAGGGAAACCACCAAGAATTCCTGCATGGGTCGCCTCCTCGATTCCTTCTCCAACTGCGGGAATATATTCCTTTGGAATCGCACCACCAACAACACTAGACTCAAACTTAAACAATTGTTCACCATTTGCATCCATTGGTGCAAACCGAACTTTACAGTGACCATACTGACCACGTCCACCAGATTGCTTTGCATACTTAGAATCTACTTCTACTTCCTTTGTGATTGCTTCCTTATATGCTACCTGTGGTGCACCTACGTTCGCTTCTACCTTAAACTCACGCAGAAGTCTGTCCACAATAATCTCTAGATGAAGCTCGCCCATACCTGCGATAATTGTCTGTCCTGTCTCTTGGTTGGTATGTGCACGGAATGTAGGATCTTCCTCTGCAAGCTTTGCGAGGGCCTCACCCATCTTGCCCTGACCTGCCTTTGTCTTTGGCTCAATAGCAAGCTCGATAACTGGCTCTGGGAACTCCATCGACTCCAAAATTACAGGATGCTGTTCGTCACAGATTGTATCACCTGTTGTTGT
>CAJUHQ010000216.1 GCA_910586095.1 uncultured Lachnospiraceae bacterium
TCCGCGAAATGCCCTTTGGCATGAGCGGCTAGAAGTACTTTTCACGCTATTCCCCCTGACGTACTATCTTGATATAAAGTCATGATGTCCTTAAAATTTTCTCCATTTTTTTGCCTTTTGCAAGTTCATCAATCAATTTATCAAGATAACGTATCTCTTGCATAAGAGGTTCCTGAATCTCCTCCACGCGCACCCCACACACGGTTCCTGTAATGTACTTTCTATTGGGATTTAACTTAGGTGCTTTTTCAAAAAAATCCGCATACGTGATCGTGGACGAAGCCAGTTCATCTAATTTGAGTGGGCTATATCCTGTCAACCACTGTATAATTTCATTGACCTCTTCTTTAGAGCGTCCTTTCCTCTGTGCTTTATCTATCAAAAGCTGATAGATTTTTGAAAACTTCATTTGATATACCTTTTCATGATTCATAGTTTTTTCCAACTCTCCTATACTTTATCTGGCAAATAACGATACACCTTCTGAAATGCTGCTGGCAACGAAATGTGTGTTCGAATCTGTTCTCTAGTCACCCATGTAAACGGATTATCTTGTGCCACTTCTGCACATTCTATTATTTTACAGATCATATTCCACTCAATATGGGTAAAAATATGACGAATGACCTTATCAGTGGACTTGGGCGGTCCAATCTTGTCCACCACAATACCATAACTGATAAGCTCTTTTTCTATCTCCTGATCTGTCTTGTATCCATCTAAGTTAGGTAGCTCCCACATCCCTGCCAGCAATCCTTGCTCACTGCGCTTGTTAAGTGCAATGTTGTCTTGGTATTGTATGAGCAAAACCGTCTTTTCCTGAACCTTGCGATCTTTCTTCTTTTTCTTTACAGGATATTGGGTTTGTGTCAGATTCTGATATGCTTCACACACACAACGAATGGGACATGCTATACATTTTGGCATGCCGTTAGGCACACAGATAGTAGCCCCTAACTCCATCAGACTTTGCGTAAAGTCACCGCATCCTTGTTTGGGATACACCTTTTGAAGGACGGTTGTGATCTTATGGCGAAATTGAATGTCTGTGATATCTGTGTCGTCTTGAAGCAGTCGTGTCACTACGCGCAACACATTGCCATCTACTGCTGCCACTGCTTTCTCAAAGGCAATCGAAGCAATCGCTCCTGCTGTATAGGCTCCGATTCCTGGCAATTTTTGAAGCTGTTCAAGTTCCTCTGGAAATTTTCCATTATATTCTTCGCAAACTATACAAGCAGCTTTTTTCATATTTTTTGCACGCGAATAATAGCCCAATCCTTCCCACAACTTTAGCAACTCTTCCTCTTCACACGCAGTAAGAGCCTCCACATCTGGGCAGCGCGCCATAAATCGTTCATAGTATGGGATCACTGTCTCAACTCGCGTCTGTTGCAGCATAATCTCTGACACCCACACCGCATATGCATCTTTATTTTTTCGCCATGGCAAAACACGCCGATTTGCACGATACCACTCTAGAAGGGGTTCGACTATTTGTCTCAATTTTTTTTCTGAATTTAATTCTTCCTGCACCATATTTCCTCTTTTTGCAGTTTTATTTTGTCTGTGGCGATTGTATCTTATCTATCATTTTGAACACTTTTTCTGTTCTAGTTGTGCTCTTCCAAATCGCGTCCTAAACTGCACATGTCTGTGACTAAATTGATAAAATACTAATGATACCAACACAATCCCTATTGCGATGCCAAGTGCTATATAAGCCGTTTCCCGTCCCAATATCCCCACTTGCTCGTTATCTCCGTCCACTATGGCACGCATTGTATAATAAAGCTTTCCTCCTGGCGCAAGTGGTATCACTGCGGGCAAAAGAAACACTGTCGCAGGCGCTTTGACAAAGCGCGCCATCAATTCCGCATACAATGTTGCAATGGCAGCGGCAATAATATGTTGTACCAACAAAGACACTGCCATTTCCTCACAGATACAATACACTACAATAGACAATGTTCCACCAATACATCCATAAAGTATTTTGTCTTTTTTTATATTAAATAACAGGCAATAACCAACTGTTCCAATC
>CAJUHQ010000217.1 GCA_910586095.1 uncultured Lachnospiraceae bacterium
TACTTACTCTTTTCTACCTCATCCACACCTACAACAATTGCAATCTCCTTCAATTCCCATTCTTGCATAAAATCATAGATCACTTTAGGAAGCTCTGACAAGTCTACAAGCTCAAATTCATGTATTTTTTTGCCGTTTGCTGATAGATTGAGATAACCAACCAGCGTCTCTTCTTTCCATATTGAATACGAATATGCTTCATAACTTTGCAGACACACAAAGAAATCTTCTATTGTCCTAGCAGTCACTGCTCTTTTCATATACATCTCATACACTTCTTTTATATAAGGGCTATCTGCCTCAAGCTCTTCAAAACGATACACTGGTGCTCTTAGATAAGATGACTCATACATAGAGATACAGCAATGTCCCACATTACTTCTCTCCGCAAAAAAATTGTAGGCAATCCCTGCTCTTTCAAAGCCAAAATGCTGATATCTATGCCTGTTCCCATCTAAAATCATCAGATCATATTCCTGCTCTATGGCAGTCTGTTCAACCATTTCCATCAATTTCTTCATATGGCCCTTTTTGCGTTCATTAGGATGTACCGACACAGTTCCTATATACCCCGCTTTTAATATCATTGTCTCTTCTTTGTCTTCTCTGTCCATCCTTAGACTCAAAGGATATACGTCTACAAGACCTTTAATCTTGCCTTTTTCTTTTACTAGGTGATGCACTGGAATATCTTGGCGATCTTTTGCATATGCCTTGGGAAGTACCTCAGAAAAATCTAGTCCCCCATCACTCAAGCAAAACACCATATTGGCAAAATCAACTAGCTCCTCGGCATCCTCAACACTTCCGCAATAATATGTTCTTTGTGTTTCCTCCATCTCTATACTCCTTTCGTGTCTTAGAGTAGTGTTTGATTTCATCTAACAAAACGGTTTGTCTATTTCTCTGAAAAACTACTTTGCAAACGCAAGTGTAGTAGTTATATCAAAAATTAGGAAATAGTGCTATCAGAAAAAATAATCTGTTAAAAAACGCAAGTCATTTTAGGCTTGCGTTTTTATCCTTACTCTTTTGATTCTGCTTTTTTTAGTGCTTTTGGTTTTGCCACCGCTTTGGGCTTTTTTCCCTCTGACTCTGTAAAATTTGCCACAGATTCCTCCACTGTTGTATTCTCTTCTGAGTCTTGTGCGACAGTCTCTTTTGCCTCTATTTCGTTGATCGCATCATCTTGTGCAACTACTTCACTTACAGGACTCTCTATTACATCTTCCTGTGACTCTTGAGAACTTTCTAGCTTTTGTTCCTCTACCATCTGTTGTGTATCACTTGTAGCAGATGTTTCTGAAAGTACTTCTTCATTCACTGTTTCATCAGGTGTCTTCTCTTTTTCCTCCTGTGTCGTACTTTCTACAGCTTCCTGTTCATCGGATATTTTTTCCTCCTCCACAGCAGGTTCTTGTGTTGCTGGGAAGAAATCTTTGGCATTGACATTTGCGTAACAAAGAGAACAATGACCCGTGATTGCAGCGCCGTGATTTACTTGTATCGTTTTGGCCTTGATATCGCTGTCCATAATCGCTTTTTCGCCGATCGTAATACTGTCTTTGATATCAAGATTACCTTGAATAGCTCCATCTACCACGAGATTCTCTGCAAAAATATCTCCGAGAATCACTGTGTTTTCACGCACAATCGCACCTTGTATACACTCGATACGACCTTCTATAAACGAATCTTTTGCATACAAATCATTTGCCAAAATATTACCTGTGACATCTCCGCAGATATTGACGCGATCATCTGATTTGATATCTCCATTAATCACACCATACATCTCAAGTTTACCCTCAATATCAATATTACCATTTATGACGGTCCCTTTTGGGATGATTGCCACATCCGACTTATTTGTTTCTCCAAAACTACTCATTTTTATAACCATACTCCTTTCAAAGTCTAGAGA
>CAJUHQ010000218.1 GCA_910586095.1 uncultured Lachnospiraceae bacterium
ACGCCAAGAATAGCACCAAATGAAAGCAAAAAACCTGTGTGATACATATATAAAGGCTGTTCAAATAATATGAGTACTGCTGCCATTGCAAGCGCTGTGAGCATATCATATGTGCGTTTTAGCAAATTGGCTATTAATTTCATGCCAAACATAAAAACAGCGCGGTATGCTGAACTACTCATACCTGTCATGTCACCGTATGCAATCATCACGCCAATCGACAAAGCTACCGCGATCACTTGAGGAAGTCGCCCTTTTCGTAGTACAGTGTACAATCCCATCCCTAAGAGTGTGATATGAAGCCCTGATATTGCCACAACATGCGCAATGCCGCTTCTTTGATAAAGGTCTTTGCTGTCACGGTCAAGCATTGACTTATTTCCTAATACCATCGCCTTCATAATCGAAGCTTCTTTCTCAGGAAGTACACGCTCGAAAATTTTTTCAAAATAATTTCTAAGTCTGTACAATGTTTCTTGATATAGAGAACCACCACTGCTCTGTGTCAAAATCTCTGCGTCATACAGCTTGCAATCTATACCAAGTATTTGATAGTACTGTTGTGCGTCAAAACTTCCAGGATTGCGCGCCTGAGCAAAGTACGCAATTTCCCCTTTTACTGCTACTATACTACCAAGTTGCAAATTGACAGTGGACTTATCAAGTTCCAAATAGCACAGCACGCCTTTTATGTCTTGCGATACATCTGTTTCAGGTTCCCAACCGCAAACATCTTTTATCCCAAATATAAGCGTTTCATCTTTATATTCCTTTTGAAAGACTTCCCCAATCAGTGTGACCTTTTTACCCGCATCCATTGGATAAACCACTGGCGGTTCTGGACAAAGCTGCAAATATAAAAACACAGTCGCCACAAATGCTATACAGACACAGCATAGTGGTCTTTTCATTCAACAGCTCCTCCCTATTCTACTAAAGACAAATTTCTCTCAAATATTGTTGAGAGATCATATTTATCTCGAAACTTTCCATCTTTGTTTCCTTCTATGGTAATCTGCACTTTATTGATATTACTAAGTTCTACAAGAGAATTGACAATGGAATAGATAGTGACATCTGTTGTCACATTGTTGATTGATGTCACCAACGCATTATTAAATGTAATATAACACACCCCATCTTTTACTGTGATATTGACTACTTTGGTATCAGGGTTGATTGTCGGATAAGTCTCCTCGCTTGCTGGCCCACTGATTAACTGTTCTAATACCAATTTTTCCATAGGTACATTAGACACATCTGCATTGTGTGTCAGCTCTCTATTTACAGCAATCAATCCCGTTCCATCCTCATTTGCAAAATACAACCTTAAATTAATGCGATTTTCAACTGCTTCTACTTGTGTTCCTGCATTGTCAACAAACATATCTGCTGTCATAATACCGATTGCATTTCCTGACACATCTGTAAGTGGCTCTCCATTGATTGTGATGACAACGTAGCGCACTCCTGGTATATTGGTTAAACTTCGCACAATTGCTGCTCTTGTAAGCACCTCTGTCGTCTTAGTCAATTCCCTATACTTCTCCCCGAGAGATACAATCACCTGTTCTCCATCATAGGAATACGTAATAATATTGATGCTACTAGGCAGCGTAGCACATAATTCCTTGCTGTCAGGTACAGAACACAAAAGAGTGAGAACCTCTACAATTTTATCTTTTGTCTCCTCACTCGTTAGGTAATGTGTCTCCTTCACAAGCTTTGTCTGATCCTTATTTAAATACGATATATCTATAGCTGTCCCTCGTACTTCTTCCTTTTTGGCACATCCTTCCACTGTAACAGCAAACCCGATTAGTACAAGAAGCAAATATATGTTTTTTGTTATTCCTTTCATACTAACCCTCCATGCCGCCTTTGGCGGCTCAAATAGAAATGAAAAACGCAGTCTTTTGC
>CAJUHQ010000219.1 GCA_910586095.1 uncultured Lachnospiraceae bacterium
ACATGCGCCATGCAGCTTGCTGCATGTGTGCATCAGGTTTCTAAACGCCCACTTTCATTTATGGTGGTGCAGTTATGGCTGCATGGGCGTTTAGAAACATTGTTCACAAAATAAACATAGCTTGCACAACAAGTTTGTGGATGTACTACATCCACAAACTAATCTAAATTCCTATGTGTCTTGTCTTACAATCTCGTCAATTATCACCCTCTCATCCATAGGATACTTTACTCCTTTTATCTCCTGATAATCCTCATGTCCCTTTCCAGCAAGCACAATAATGTCTCCCTTTTGACCATGTGTGATGGCATACCGAATCGCTTCTTTTCGGTCACAAATTTCTATATACTTTCCACTTGTCTTGTGTATACCCTCTTTGATATCTTCTATAATATCTTGAGGTTCTTCAAAGCGAGGATTGTCAGAAGTGATAATTGTCAAATCCGCAAGTTTCCCGCTGATTTCTCCCATCTCATAGCGCCTGAGTTTCGACCGATTTCCACCACATCCAAAAAGACAAACCAATCGATTTGGATGATACTCTTTTAGTGTAGTGAGCAGACTTTCTAGCGCCATTGCATTGTGTGCATAGTCAATCATCAGCGTAAAATCATCCGAAACTTTCACCATCTCTATACGCCCTTTGACTTTTGCCCCCGCAAGCGCCTTCTTGATGTCCTCACTACCCACACCAAAATGTCTACATATGGCAATGGCAGTCAATGCATTATATGCACTAAATTTACCAGGAATATCTGTCTTAATTTCCATATCCAAAAGCCCTGAAACTTTAAAATCTATCCCTAAATAACCAGCGCCTGTCATAAGTTTTAGATCGCTTGCACGCAAATCAGCATTCTCATCAAATCCGTAAGTTTCAAGCTTGCAGGTATGGCCTTGTGTAATCTGTTTCCAATGCCGATCATCACAATTTACAATCCCCACTTTGCACTGTCGAAATAGCATAGCTTTACATGCTAGATAGTCCTCGAAACAAGCGTGTTCGTTTGTCCCTATGTGATCTGGTTCTATGTTGGTAAAAATTCCGTAATCAAACACAAATCCTTGTGTTCTATGCAACATAAATCCCTGTGATGAGGCTTCCATCACAACGACTTGGCACCCTGCCTCTTTCATCTGTCTAAAGTATCCTTGCAATACCAAAGATTCTGGCGTAGTGTTGGATGCCGGAATGGTCTGATTGCCCAAAATTACTTCTATTGTTCCTATTAAACCTACTTTGTAACCTGCATGTTCAAGAATATATTTTACAAAATATGCTGTAGTTGTCTTACCTTTTGTTCCTGTCACTCCAATGATAGTCATATCATCCGCAGGATTGCCAAAATAGTTTGCCGAAATAAATGCCATCGCATATCTAGTATCCTTTACTTGAATCAGCGTAATATCTGCATCTTCTGGCAGTTCTATCGGCTGACTGACCACAAGCACTTTGGCCCCTGCTCTTACCACGTCAGCAGCCGCGCAATGTCCATCAAAATTTGCGCCCTGTATACACAGGAAAAGGCAGTCCTTTGTAACCCTTCTGGAGTCATTTACTACCTCAGAAACATCAACTTTTGTACTGCCCTTGATACATTCGTACTCAACTCCTCTTAACAACTCCGAACATTGATACATGCTCCTGCCCCCATTTCTGTGACTTTTACCCTCTATTATAATATCTATGAATTCCATTTTAAAGAATACCATATATATGCTTTTTAA